>JAGFXV010000073.1 GCA_017861475.1 Bacillota bacterium
AATGGAATAACTCATAGCAAACATAAAAGCCAAGACCGCCTATGATAATAAGACTGCTTATAACCAAATTTACGGTTATGTCTGCGCTGAAACCGGTAAGGCTTTTGAAATCGCCAAACAGATCGAAGCCGGCATTATTGAAAGCCGAAACCGAATGAAACAAACCAAACCAGAGCGCTTTTTTCAAACCCATCAAAGGCATCCAGCGGATGGCCAGAATAAGTGCTCCGATTACTTCCACGGAGAAGGTGAAGCCCAGTAAATACCGGAATATTTTTACGATGCCGCCCACCGCCGAGACATTGATCGATTGCTGCATCAGCAGACGTTCGCGCAGAAAAATTTTACGGCCCATCAGGAAAGCGAAAAGGCCGGCAAAAGACATGACCCCCAAACCGCCAATCTGAATCAACAGCAAAATAATGATTTGTCCAAAATAAGTCCAGTGCGTGCCTGTATCGACGACCGCAAGTCCGGTTACACATACGGCGGAGGTGGAAGTGAAAAGCGCATCCAGATAATGGGTAGGTGTCTGCGATGACCAGGGCAGGCTGAGCAGCACACTTCCCACAAAAATCACACTGAGGAAACTGGCTACCAGAAGTTGAGGAGCGGACAAGTTACGAATATTCATTTTCAATAACCTCAATTATATTTAATCCAGATCGTTGATTATTTCCAGGTTGACGTTACTTCCCAGAACGACCAAAACATCATCATGTAATATTTTTTCATCCGGGCCGGGAGCAACGATTATATCATCCCCGCGGCGAATAGCCAGTACCGATACCTGCATTTTTTTGCGGAGTCCGATTTCAGCCAGACTTTTGTTTACAAAAGTGCGGGGCGCATACAATTCAATAATGCCATAAGTGGAGGATAAATTGATCTGTTCCAGGAAGTTTCGAGAAACAAGGGAACGGGCCACTTTAATCGCCATATCCCGCTCCGGATAGATCACATAATTGACTCCGATTTTTTCAAGCACTTTACCGTGTAAGGCATTTTGCGCTTTGGCAACGATGTTTTTGACCCCTAGTTCTTTAAGGATGATGGAAGTCAGAATGTTGGCCTGGATATTATCGCCGATGGAAACGATCACCACATCAAAATTTCTTATTCCCAGGGCTTTTAAGGTATTCTCGTCCATGGAATCAGCCCTTACAGCATGAGTGGAGAATTCCACCGCATTATTTATGCGTTCCTCATCAACATCAATGGCCAGTACTTCATAACCCATTTTGTACAATTCTCTGACCAGGCTTTCTCCAAATCTGCCTATACCGATCACTGCAAATTGCTTGTTCTTCACTTTCCAACCCTTCTTTTTATCAAAATTAAATATCTTGGGATGGTGATAATAATACTAATAATAGCTTGCGATTTTTATAATGCAATACAATATTTCCGAAACAAAAAAATTTTTCATTACTTTCTTTAAATATAATCTCCAAGAATATACAAAAAAAATACCTGGCTTAAATCCAGGTGTAGACTGCCATATTTAAAATTGGAAAAGGTCAAGTTATAGGAAACTAAAATAATAAAAACAACCCAACCATAGAAAAGTAGAGGATGCATGTACTAAAAACGGAAGCAAACAATGTTTGGATAAATTCTCTCTTACTGTAATCGGCAAACATTTTATCACCTGCTTATTAGTATTAGAACCTTTGTTCTGAATATATTTTAATAGACGAACTAATGTTCTGTCAATGTTTTTTATAAAAAACTTTATTCAATTCATTAACGCAAATAATTGCGTAATCGGAATTTTTAACAAAGAAACTATTTATACCATACAGTACGCTTTTTGGTAAAATGATTTTAGATTAATTAATAGGACAAGGAGGGATTAAATGTGTCGTACGAATACCAAATAGTTGATAACATTGTGATTTTTAAGTTTAACCGGGGCAAGCTTAATTCTATTACTATGGAAACGTTGCAGGGATTGAATGAAGCTTTAGATCGTGTAAATAATGAAGAGGCATTGAAAGGTATTGTACTGACCGGTAATGGCAGATATTTTTCAGGTGGTTTTGACCTGGGGACTTTCACCAGTTTCCAAAGCAAAGAGGAGATATTGGATTGGTTTAATTTTGAAGAGGATGTGCTTTTAAAACTTTTCACCTGCTCCAAGCCGGTTGTGGCAGCCATAAATGGTCATGCAACCGCGATGGGCATGATCCTGTCCATGGCTTGTGATTATCGGTTGGTGGTTAATAATCCCAAAATCAAACTGGGTATGACCGAAATAAAAATCGGCCTGGCATTAACGCTGGTGCAGGGAGCAGTTATGCGTTTCGGCCTGGACACGGACAAAAAATACCGGGATGTGATCTACAAGGGAGAATTTTTTGCTCCAGACTATGCAATAGCCCGGGAAATCTTTGACGAGTTGGCGGAAAATGAAGAAGAGCTGCTTGAAAAAGCCAAGGCCAAAGTGACAAGTATGATCGATACGCCGGGTCGTCCTTTCATAATTCTGAAGGAACTGGAAAAAATGCAGACCGTTGACTGGCTGAAAAGCAAAATGAAAGAGGTTGACTGGGAGCCTTTGGTAACGACATTTACAGATGAGAAAGTTGTCAATACCTTAAAAATGGTCAAGGCTGCATTGGGCGAATAAACTGTATGGGGAGGGGTAAGATTGAGTTCTGAACATATGAATGCGGAGCAGGCTCTGCAATTATTAAAGGAAGGGAACAAAAGATTCTGCAACAACGAACTGCAATCCAAAAATGTCAGCGGGCAGCGGCGCAAGGATTTGTTGAACAACGGACAAAAACCATTTGCGGTCGTACTGAGTTGTTCTGACTCCAGGGTTCCGCCGGAAGTAATATTTGATCAGGCGCTGGGCGATATTTTTGTCATCAGAGTGGCGGGCAATGTTGTTTCTCCGATTGAGCTTGGCAGTATAGAATATGGCGTGGAACATTTGCATGTGCCGCTGCTGATTATCATGGGACATGACAACTGCGGGGCAGTCAAAGCTACTGTAGACGGCGGTGAGGCCCCCGGGTGCATAGGTGCGATCGTTGATATGATCAAGCCTTCGGTTGATAAAGCCCGGGCTGCCGGAGTAAATGGTGATGATCTCTACGAAAAGGCATGCGATGAAAATATCCGGGCCATGCAGGCCATTGTGGAGAAGAGTCCCATTATTGAAGAGCTGATTGAGCATGGTCATCTAAAGATTGTTTTGGCTAAATACCTGCAAAGCAATGGTGAGGCAGTATTTTTCTAAAACAGGATTATTTTATTATATAGCGCTGATTCATTTAATCAGCGCTTTCAACTTGGGTGAAGCAAATGTTGCAGAGGAGGAGCACTGCTTTTGGGAAAAATATTGAATTATCTTTTACTGGCCATACCGTTCAGCATCTATTTTAGTTATACGGGTATGGATACGTTTATGTTTTTTGCTGCCTGTCTGGCGATCGTACCCCTGGCCGGGATCATGGGCGAAGCTACCGAAAACCTGGCCTGCTATGTAGGGGAGAGGACCGGAGGGTTACTCAATGCTACCTTTGGCAATGCGACTGAATTATTGATTACCATATTTGCGCTCAAAGCCGGGCTGTTTGATGTAGTCAAAGCATCCATAGCGGGCAGTATACTGGGCAATATTCTTCTGGTGCTGGGTCTTTCTATTTTTGTAGGGGGACTAAAAAACGGAGAACAACGGTTTGATCGCGTGCATGTAAACAATCAGACCAATTTAATGTTTCTGTCAATTATCGCCCTGATTATACCGGCGGTATTTTTTCATGCGGAAAGACAGCATCATGCGCTGGAAGGTTTTAGTCTGGTGGTTGCAGCGATCCTATTGATCGTTTATATGGCGGGACTGCTTTTTTCCATGAAAAGAACAAGTGATGGCTGTTCCACTGAAACTGCCGCCTGGAGCAAAACAAAGTCAATTGTTATGCTGGCCCTCAGCACGGTTATGATCGCTTTGGAGAGCGAATACCTGGTAGGCGGCATTGAATCGGTAACAGCCAGTTTAGGATGGTCGGAGTTTTTTATCGGTATCATCATAATCCCCATTATCGGCAATGCAGCCGAGCATTTTACGGCCATAACCATGGCCATGAAAAACAGGATCAATCTGTCTTTCGAAATTGCGGTAGGTTCGAGTACCCAGATTGCCATGCTGGTAACCCCGGTGCTGGTTTTTCTCAGTCTGGTTTTTGGAGAGCAGATGACCATGATGTTTAATTATCATGAGATTGTGGCCGTGGCTCTGGCGGTCTTCAGTGCCCAGTTTATAAGTCAGGACGGGGAGAGCAACTGGCTGGAAGGTGCATTGCTGTGTGCTGCCTATCTTATCATGGCGATAGCATTTTTCTTTTTATAGATAAAATACCGGCAATCTGGAAAAATGGCAGGAAAGTCGGTTGTTTTGCAGAATAATCATGGTTAACTGTAAAAACTTTTGATCTGGAGGTAATAATTTTGCTTACATATCATTTTGAAATTATCAAAACAACTCCGCTTAAAGGTCACAAGATCGAGGGGACCAAAGATTATGAAACCAAAGTAAGGATCGAAAAAGATGATAAGTTGATATTTGATGAAGTTATTACGATACGCAAGAACAAAGAAGGTGTTTTTCCGGATTTGACCCTGGCCAACAAAAAAATTGCTGCTGCTTCAACCCGACGAGAACTGGGAGAAAAGTTAAAGGAATACTTCAAACGAATCAAATAATCAGAAAATAAGCCTGCTTCTGCTAAGCGCAAAAGCAGGCTTTTCTTTTCACATTCATGCCTGAACATGTTCATTTTTTAACAATAGCAATCATGTTGACAGTATTGACAGAAATCATTTAATAGAAATAAAATGAATATATCAAAACGATATATGGAGAAAACATTATGAACAATAATTTTACGGTAGATTATATTATCCTTGGTTGTCTGAGCATCAATCCCATGAGTGGATATGATATCAAACGTTTGATCAGTATCAGTACTTCGCTTTTTTATAACGCCAGCTACGGCAGTATTTATCCGACCCTGAAAAAAATGGAGGAAGCCGGGCTGGTAGAAGCCGAGGAGGCAGTGGAAAACGGCCGCTTCAAAAAGATCTATGCGTTAACAGATGAGGGGCGCAAGGAATTCATGGCGTGGCTGGAGGAGCCTCCCCATCCGATCGTAATAAAAAACGATATGTTACTGCGGCTGTTTTTTTACCGCCAACTGCCCCGTGAAAAGGTGCTGGCCATCACTGCCGCTCACATTGAACAACTGAAAGCTTTTAAATTGGAGCTGGAAGAGATTGAAAGCGCAGAAGGAGGATGGGCGGACAAGTATCAATATAATACCTTGCGCTGGGGCAAAGACTTTTATGATTTTCAGATAGGCTGGTATGAGAAACTTCTGCATGAATTGGAAAATGAAACAATAAAATAATTATTCATAGTATGGATGAGCATGAAAATGATTCGGTATTAACAAAATGAAAGGGAGTGAATGGCTTCAAAATAAATCTGATTTTGCATCGCATATGAGTTGAAAGAGAAAGGATGATGGATATGAAAACCAGGATCACTGAAATGTTAGGCATAAAACATCCGATCATTTGCGGAGGGATGCTGTGGCTGTGCAAGCCTGATCTCTGTGCGGCTATTTCCAATGCCGGCGGACTGGGCAATATTACTGCCGGCAATTATGATACCGGCGAGGAACTGCGAGTTGCCCTAAAACAAACCAAAGCCTTGACGGACAAACCGTTCGGCGTAAACGTTACCCTGCTGCCGTCTTTCCGCATCACCCAGGAAACTTATGATGATTATTTCCGGGTCTGTTGTGAAGAGAAAATCGCTTTCATTGAAGTTTCAGGTGCACCGGCCAAACGTTATCTTGATCAGGTACATGAAGCGGGGATCAAAATATTCCACAAGGTCGGATCTCTAAGACATGCACTCAATATCGAAAAACTTGGTTATGACGGTATCTTTGCCGCCGGTATAGAAGAGGGCGGACATCCGCTCAATGATGATGTTACTACCATGGTATTGACGCCACGTATTGCTGAATCGGTAAAAATACCAGTGGTAACAACCGGTGGGATTGCCGACGGCAGAGGCTTGGCAGCAGCGCTGGCACTGGGTGCGGAAGGTGTTATGATGGCCACCCGTTTTGTCAATACCAAAGAATGCATCGTCCATGAAAATATCAAGCAGGAGATCATCGACCGTCAGGAACAGGATACCACATTGATCTGCAAAACCCTCAACCTGCAAGGCCGGGCACTTAAGAATGAGCTAACCAAACAGGTATTGGATATTGAGGCTGAGGGTAAGGATCTGGAACGGATCTTCCCGCTGATTACCGGACAAAGAGTCAAAGAGGCATGGAATAACGGTGATGTAAATGGTGCGGCCTTCATGGTCGGACAGTCGATCGGCCTGATCAAGGATGTACTTAGCTGTCAGGAGTTAATGGACGGAATGGTTAACGATGCGGAGGCCATCATGAGAATGAATCTCGAAAGGTTCCAGTAGCCAATGAAGAGAGGGGACTTTCATCATGATTCTCCCTAACCTTTTATGCATATCAGTAAGAATCTTTAAGGCGGTTTAGATGAGAGGGGGTTGCTTATGTCCGAGTATGATGTGGTGGTGATCGGGGCTGGTAACGGGGGGCTAACTGCCGCCGCCAGTCTGGCTCAAAAAGGAATGAAAGTATTGATGCTGGAGCGGCACAATGTCCCGGGGGGATGCGCGACCAGCTTTTGCCGGGGCAGATTTGAATTTGAGGTAGCTTTGCATCAACTAAGTGGCTTTGGTACGGAAGCCAAACCGGGTCCGTTAAGAATGTTTCTGGACGGACTTGGAGTCGTGGATAAACTCGATTGGGTTGCCATGGAGAACCTCTACCGGGTCGTCCTTCCTGGTGAACTTGACCTGATTCTCAGCAGTGACCGGGAGAAAATGATCGCCACCCTGCAGGAACGTTTTCCGCAGGACAGCCAGGCGATCGCTGACTTCTTTGATCTGGTATATAAGTTTTTTTATGAAGTGATTCGAGCCTTTT
>JAGFXV010000415.1 GCA_017861475.1 Bacillota bacterium
CAGAAATCCGGATTGTTGTATTCCGGATTCGGGTACGTATAAAATCCGTGCCGAGTTTTAGCGCCCAGTTCACCCTGCTTGATCTTTTGCTCCAGGCGGGAGGGAGGGAAATCCTCAGGTTTATTTGAATCTTGGTAATAGATCATCTCAATGTCATACACCACATCCAGACCTATGGCGTCCATCAAACCGAAAGGTCCCATGGGAGTTCCATTCGCAATCATCCAGGCACGATCTATTTCCCGGTAATCAACAAAATCTTCAGCCCACATGAAGAGCACCTCTTTCTTGATTGCTCGCCAGATGCGGTTATAGCAAAATCCCAGGAGTTCTTTTTTAACGTTCAGCGGTACACACCCCAGCGAAATCACCCACTGTACGGCTACATCCATCACTTCGGCCCGGGTGGCCGGGCTGCCCATCACGTCAACCATATTAGTAACAATAGTTGGAGGGTAGAAATGAAGGTTGAGACATTGCTTGTCTTTTTCGGTACACGGCAATAGTCGTGAAACAGGAATTGAAGAACTAGTGGTGGCTAAAATCGAATAATCGGACGTCAGTTCATCCATCTGTTTAAACAGATCGCGTTTAACGGCGATATCTTCCGGGCCCGCTTCCATCACCAGATCGGCATCTTTTAATGCCTCCTTTAAACTCAAACTTATCTTTAAGCTCTTTGCTGCATTCATCCACCTCTCCGGTGAGATGATGGGTGCCCGGGAGCTGGATCCTGCAAATCTGACTTTTTGCAGTGATTTTTCAAGCTTGCTGCTATCAACATCAAATATGGTAACTTTATACCCAAAACAGAGGGCATGAACCGCAATTTGTGTTCCCATGGTACCCGCGCCGATGACACAAACATTTCTTACCCTGTAACCCATAAATCGACCCATGATAAAACACTTGTAACAGTATGATCTGAGCCAGCCGGTCATGCTGTTGATAAAGCCGACCGACCGGCTCTTGATCCCTGATAAAGTGGTTCGGTTTGTACCCCTATTTAAGGGCAAAAGGTTTACATCTCGCCAGCTTTCCGTTTACAGCCTGTTTCAGACAGAGGGACTGATGCCTCATCAATAGGAATCATTTTTAGGAACTTGCTGCCGGGATAGGAAGGATCCAGCTTGTTTTCACTTTTGGGTATAATTTCAACGACTGGAACTGGGCTTGACAGTTGATGGTCTTCAGCCCGCATGACAACCTCGCCGGTCATGCCAGTGAATTTCATTCCTTCCCAGGCCTTGATAACTGATTCGGTATCAAAGGTCCCGGCTTTTTTAACCGCTTCAAAAAGCATTCGAATATAGTAAGAGTGAAAGGTAGCTGCGTGCGGCCATTGGTATATGGTATCATCGGATTTAATAAATTTTTTGTAGTTTTTGTGCCAATTCTCAAGCAACTCCTTGTTCTTCGCATGAGGATTGGCCATACTGCCTATATCCGCCTGTACATGACCGACTGCCGCTTGCTGCACATCTCTTAACAGGAATGGTTCTTCAACATAGTATGTTAATAATCTGCCTTTGAGTCCCAGGTTCTCGCCCTGTTTCAGCAGGTTAGTCAGATCGGGACCAAAGTTTGAGGAAAATATCCAGGGAACATTAGCGGCATTAAGCTTGGTTATATAAGGGGCAAAATCTTTCGTCATCAGGGGATGATAAATTTCAACCGCTATTTCTATGTCCGGACGAAATACTTTCAAGTGTTTCTTGAAATCAGCTGAAGCCTCCCTCCCAAAGTTATAGTCCTGCGCTATAATGCCAATTCTTTTGACGTCCGGATAAGCAACCAGAAATGCTGCCAGTGCTTTGGAATGGGAGCTTGTATTGAGCGAAACACGAAAATGGTAAGGATTACAATCCCCGCCGGTCAAACTGGCCGCCTCTGCACCGCAATTAACGTATATCACCTTATGTTTTCTTGCGAGTTGGCTTAAGGCCTGGGCGACATGGGAACCGATCTGCGAGCAGAGAACATTCACTTTATCCTCCAGGAGTGCTTTGGTTGCCTCTTTTACCGCAACCTCCGGCTTCATCTGGCTATCGTAAGGAACAATCTCGATTTTCTTTCCCATCAATCCTCCTTCTTCATTGTATTTGCTGGCATGGAACTGTACAGAGGAAACGCCAAGGTCTCCCAGGTACTTAAAAGGTCCGGACATGGGCTCGAATGTAGCGATTTTAAAGGTCTCGGCGGCCTTTAACGGTGATCCGATCAGTCCGATACCTACAATCAGCGTGATCAGGATCATTACCCTTTTAAACATTCTGTTTTCCATTTTGTTCTCCTTTCCTTGGAACGTTGAATTGAGGGTTGATCATACTTCCAGGTACTTACGTCTCACTTCCTCATTTTTGCGTATCTCCTCGCTGCTGCCTGAATAAACGATGCATCCTTTACTCAACAAATAACCCCGTTGCGCCAGGGAAAGAGCAACTTGCATATTCTGTTCAACCAATAAAATCGAAACACGGTGTTGATGAATCTGCCTTAAAATGTCTACAACACTTTTACGTACCATTGGA
>JAGFXV010000416.1 GCA_017861475.1 Bacillota bacterium
TTTGCAGCAATGATTGAAAAAGTCAAAAAGGATCAGGAACTAACCAATAAACTGGTTGCATCAAATTTGGTAGTTGCCCTGAAAATTCCCAATATTGAAGGTTTGATTACCATGGAACTTAAGGGTGAAATAAATGTTACCTTTGGTGCAACCGATATTAAGCCGGATGTTATTTCGATCCAAAATGATGAGATATTCAATAAATTCTGGCAAGGCAAAGTAAATATTATGCTGGCAATGACCAAAGGCCAGATAAGAGTTCAGGGAGCTGCAACCCAAATGTTGAAATTGCTGCCGACTTTGACGCCAGTCTATAAACTTTATGCTGAAGCTCTTAAAGATGCTGACCGCCACGATTTAATTGCTTAATAAAAAGCGGAATTACTCTACTGGATAGTATTGGCCTCACCTGTTCGTAGAAAATCCGTGAAATAATTATGAAACATCATATATTTCCATAGCCAATAAACAGTTTGCTCACATAGCATTGGCGAAAATAATAAGTGGCCAGAGTATTTGAAATACCCTGGCCACTATTTTTTACAGCTATAGTTTTACGGTATAATCATAACCTGCCGGCATTGCGCAGAGCAAGCACGACCAGTTTCCGATAGATCTTTTCTTTACCTGAACTGGGAGCATTCAATCCCATTCTTTCAAGGTACACACTTGCAGTGGGCGGAATGGGTTTAACCATTTCGGACAATACATTACCTATCAATTTACCGCGTCTACCGGTGGCCAGGGCTTTGAACCCTTTGAGTGCACCGCCCAGCCCTACTTCGACTGGAGTCATATCAGTGCCAAACGGGAACGGTTTAAAGTAACCCTTCTCCTGATAAGGTTTGAGCAAAGCTGCCAATTTTTGCGGGGTATTGTTACGGTATTCTTCAGGGATCTGGTAATCCATCGGTATTTTGCCTGCTTTTTTGGCTTGTTGCAGCAGGTCTTCCTGGAATCTGGAATCAGTAATATTTAATATTGCAGCTATGGTATCTTTATCAGACTTGCCCCGTACGTCGGCAATCCCATATTCGGTTACAATGATGTCGCGCAGGTGCTTGGGTACCGAGCAATGTCCATAGGTCCAGACAATATTGGACTTCAGGTGGTCACCCGATCCCTTCGTGCTTCGAATCATCATAATCAGCCGTCCGTCTGGCAGCGCATGCGCCATGGAAACAAAATTGTATTGGCCACCAATCCCGCTGATAACCCTGCCATCCTCCAACTGGTCAGAAGCAATCGCACCCAGAAGATTGCACACCATGCCGGCATTGACAAAACGTCCATCTTTGCGCTGTAAAGTACGCAGTTCTTCATCTCCATACAACTGGTTGACCTTGTTTACCCCGGACATACCAAATTGCTTGCGCTCTTCTTCACTCATTTCATTGAGCTGGTTGTAGAAAGATTTGGGGCCGATATAGAAGGCACCCAGTATTACCTGCCCATTCAATAATTTGCTGCCCAGCAAATTGCCAATTTTATTACGATTATCCGCATTGCTCATATCAGTACTGTAGGTTTCGTCACCATCGGTTATAACGTCATCCTGATAATTAAGTCCCGGCTTCAGGATTCCGAATTCGGTTAAAAAGGCAAAATCCTCTTCGGTGAGCTTGAGCTGCACTGCTTTCATTTCCAGCAGTTGATCAATTATATCCGGCGATATGTTATGGGGATCGAGTTTGTCGGCGTTGATGAGTTTCATCAAAGGAATGTTGTCAAAAACCTGGCGTTTTAAAATATTACTTTTGTACATCTGCATGAAAGCGTCCACAAACATTTCCGATGAACCATAAAGACCTCGTTCAAATATCCCTGTTTCTCCCCATTTTTCAATTAAAGCTTTATATCGTTTGGTTATATCAGCTTTTTCAATAAATTCCTTGTATACTTCATTATGTTCATTGCGCATAATCAGACCGGCTACAATTGCATCGCCGAGTGCTCCGATACCAACTTGAATGGTCCCCCCGTCACGTACCAAGGTGCTGACGTTGATACCGATCATATGATCAGGTATAGCAACCGGATCTTTGGGGGGAGCAAACAATTCATAATTTACGGCAGGTCCCCGCAAAATCATATCATAAGTTTCTGCTTCCACTACTGCATCCCCGTACATAAAAGGTAACTTTTGGTTGGACTCTGCGATCGTTACGATTTTCTGGCCGTTCTTTCTCAACTTGCCGAGCTCCTCAAGAGCTTCGATAGCAATATCAGTATTACAGCCCATCGAATACATCATTTTACCGTCCATTTCCTGATGGCTGACCAACTGGCCGAAAACATTCACTCCGAATTCAATTGCATCGCGTACCACATGGGTGTAATTTGAGTTTAGGTGATTTTGCTGGGCTTCATAATCATGAAGGTAAGCGCCGGCTTTGCTGAAGAATTCGTAAACTTGTACATTGTCAGGCAGCTTATTATCGCGCAAATCAAGCATATAATCAAAATCAATGACACCATCAAATATCCGGTCTGAAAGCGGTTTCAGAAATCTTTTCTCCAATTCAACCTACCTATTCATTTAGTATTTTTGGGAAAATGTTCCCTTACATATATATGATACAATATTCATAATATTTTCTCCTTTATTTTCTGAATATTTATAATATTAAAACATTTACCTATTTAGGATAGTTATGAGCATTCATTACTATTATCTTCATACATCTATTCAGACTTAAATTAGATAACTCATATTTTAAAATTTGCTGGTTAGAAACATAAGATGAAGCCGCTAACTTTTAATAATAGCCGCTAACCTTTAATAATAGCCGTTAACCTCTTCAATTCCTTTAGCACCTGCTGATATTCCTGATCAAGTTTTTGCAAATCATCTTTTTTGGACGGCATGGACAGTCTTCCAATGATTTCAGACAAGCGATGCTGCAGGAGGATAATTTTATTCTGAATGTCTTCTGAGTCTTTATCCGAAACTTGAGATTTCTTCTTCAAAAACTCTTCGTAGCTTCCGTGAAACATTTGAATTGAATGGTTTTCGATCGTAATGATGTGGTTCGCAATTGCACCTAAAAATCTTCGATCATGAGAAACAAACAATAAAGTTCGGTTGTAGTTTATTAAAGCCTCCTCAATAACTTCAATAGAGTTGATATCCAAATAATTGGTTGGTTCGTCCAAAATTAAAAGGTTTATGTCGTGCAAGAGCATTTTGGCAAAGGAAACCTTGACTCGTTCTCCCCCACTCAATACACTTACTTGCTTAAATACATCCTCCCGCTTAAAAAGTAACCTGGCCAGAAATATCCGGGCAAAGGTTTCCGGATAAATACTGCTATCCATTACATTTTCAAGGATAGTTGAGTTCTCTTCCAGAATGTTCATGTTCTGACTAAAGTATCCGATTTTGGCCCGCTGGGCAATTTTTATGGAAGCATCATTATCTACAATCATTTTAAGTAAAGTGCTTTTACCGCATCCGTTCGGGCCAATCAAAGCAACCTTGGAACCATTGGCAATGGCAAACCGGGCATTATTAAAGATCAACTTGTTCCCATAC
>JAGFXV010000074.1 GCA_017861475.1 Bacillota bacterium
TCATCCCGGCCTGGTTGGCTATGGCCTGAAAGAACTCTTTGATATTTTCACTGCTTAAATTGCCCAGCTGGGTTGATGGTATATCCACGGCATACTGCATAAAGGAACGTCCGGACAGATCGATAACCACTCTGGCCAATGCCTCATCCATTGGTATGAGCGCCTGTCCGTAACGGTTGATGCCTTTCTTTTCACCCAGCGCCTCCTTGATGGCCTGGCCCAGACATATGCCGATATCTTCCACTGTATGATGATCGTCAACCTGGGTATCCCCGACCGCGCTGACTTGCAGGTCGCAACGGCTGTGCACGGCAAACAGAGTGAGCATATGATTCAGGAATGGTACCGGCGTTTCAATCTCATGAATCCCGCTGCCATCAACGTAAAGCTTCAGGTTTATTTCTGTTTCCGATGTTTTACGACCGATCTGGCTGTTGCGTACTTTGTCCATTTTACCTTTCCTTCCTTACACGCAGGCTGTTGGCATGAGCGGTCAACCCCTCCACCTCAGCCAGTTTGATAATATCGTCAGCATCTTCCTCCAGCCCTTCACGGGAATAATAGATGATGCTGGAAGCTTTCATAAAAGTATCCACCGTCACCGGAGAATAAAATCTGGCTGTGCCGCCGGTGGGCAAAATATGATTGGGCCCGGCCAGATAATCGCCGACCGGTTCGGGCGTATTGCTGCCCATAAAGATTGCTCCGGCATTGTGGATTTTACTTAGCATTTCAAAAGGCTTCTCCACCATCAGTTCAAGATGTTCCGGCGCCACCAGATTGGCAACCCGGCAGGCATCATTGATGTCATTGACCAAAATCATCGCCCCGTAATCTGCCAGGGACTTTTCAATAATATTACGCCGTGACAGGGTGGGCAGCTGTTTTTCCAGCTCCTTTTCCACCTCATCCATTAACGCTTCACTATCCGTAACCAGAATGCTGCGGGCCAGTACATCGTGTTCCGCCTGAGACATCATATCGGCGGCCAGATAAGCCGGATCGGCATTGCTGTCGGCAACGATCAGGATCTCACTGGGTCCGGCCAGCATGTCGATGTTTACGTCACCATAAACCATTTTCTTGGCCAGGGTAACGTAAATGTTACCGGGGCCGCTGATCAGATCAACTTTTCGAACGGTATCTGTGCCCCACGCCAAGGCAAAAACTGCCTGCGCACCGCCCATTTTATAAATTTCAGTCAGCCCCAGTTCCGCTGCTGCCACCAGGGTATAGGGATTCATTTTGCCGTCGGCGCCGGGAGGGCTGACCATGGCTATTTCCTGCACTCCCGCTACCTGGGCGGGAATGGCGTTCATCAAAACGGAAGAAGGATATGCAGCCGTTCCTCCCGGGACGTATATGCCTACTCTCTCCAAAGGCCTGAACAACTGCCCAAGTACATTGCCTCTTTCATCCGGTTCCATCCAGGAATTTCTCAGCTGTTTGCCGTGAAAGAAATCAATATTGTCAATGGCTTTGCGTAAAGAGAAGACATAATCATCATCGACCACTTCGTAGGCTTCATCAATTTCTTCTTCGCTGACCAGGAAGTTGTCATGGTTTATTTCGGCCCCGTCAAAGCGGCGGTTGAATTCAAATATGGCTTCATCACCTCTGGCTTTGACAGCCTGGGCGATTTCCTGGACACGCTGTTCATATTGCTGCATATCCTCCTTGTGACTTCCCAAATAGGCAAGTATTTCTTCTTTGCTTTTTAAGTGCCTGATTTTCATTGATTTATGCCTCCTTTCACAATCGTCTGCATCTTTTCTATCAAAGGCTGGACCTCCTGGTACTTGGTACGATAACTGACCCGGTTGGCAACCAGCCGGGTGGTCGAATCCATAATACTGACCAGTTCCACCAGATTGTTTTCCCGCAGAGTCCGTCCGGAGGATACGATATCCACGATCATGTCCGAAAGACCCATGAGCGGGGCCAATTCGATATTGCCGTGCAACGTTATAATCTCCACCTGCAGACCATTGTCACGGAAAAATCTCTCCGCAACCGACGGAAACTTGGTGGCTACTCTTTTATAGTTCAAATCCTGCAACGCCAGATCTTTCATATGGGCTGGCACCGCTACAACAAAGCGGCAGTAGCCGAACCCCAGATCGGCCATCTCAAAAAGGTCTTTTCCTTGCTCGACAATGACATCTTTGCCAACGATTCCAAGATCGGCTGCCCCGTGTTCCACATAGGCGGGAACGTCAGTGGGGCGGCAAATAATATATTTTATCTGCGGGTCACCGGGAAACGTAAAAATCATGCTACGGCTGTCCTCAGTAATGCCCTCACAGGGAAGTCCTGCCTGTTGCAACAGCGCAATGGTCGGTTTTAAAAGCGTCCCTTTGGATAGGGCTATGGTTAAAATATTATCCATCTTGCACCCCCCTCTCACTGTTCATCCAGATAAATCAGGCAAAGGTCACGGCGGCCGCGCAATTTATCCTGCAAAGTCTCCAGACTGTTGCTTTCTACATCCATTTCCACTGTTTTTCCTTCGCTCCTCAATTGCTCTGCTTTAACCACCATGGCACGCAGGTTGCGACCTCCCAGCAAGTAACGACCGGGTTCCTCTTCCTGCCGGGCCAGAACCAGTGCCAGGCGATCCATCCCCAGGGCAAACCCGGTAGCCGGACAGGGAAAACCGAACTGACCCATCAAATTATCATAACGGCCTCCGCCCAACAGGCCATAGCCAAGCTCGGGTGAATAGCCTTCAAAAATTACGCCGGTATAGTAGTCCAGATCCAGTTCACGCAAGACCCCCATATCGATTACAATATGTTCGGCCACACCGTAATCCTCCAGGGCTTCGTAGACATGCAGCAGATCTTTGACCGCCTGTTCAGTAATCGAATGCTGTTCCAGATAAGGAATTTTGTTCAGTACTTCCAGACCGCCGTGCAAAACCGGCAGACGGGCTATGGTTTCCTTCCATGAATCCGGCATGTCGAGTTTTTCCAGGCGGCGCTCCAGTTCAACCAGATCTTTCTTCTCCACCAGCCGGCGGATCTCATCCTTGTCATCACTGCTGATGGTGGCGTTGGCCAGCAAGCCATTAAAAATACCGATTTGATTGATGCTGATCTTAAAGTCGTTCAAGCCCAATTCCTGCAGTAATTTGACTGCCAAACTGATGGCCTCCGCATCAGCCCAGGGACCAGAAGCCCCCAACAATTCTATGCCGGTCTGCCAGAACTCTCTGTATTGGGCCAAATGGGGCTGAACATGCCGGAACACATTGGCCGAGTAGAATAAGCGCTGTGGAAAACTGCTGTCCCGCAGATGCATGGAGGCCAGACGGGCAATGGAAACCGTCATTTCCGGCCGCAGGGAGAGAATGCCCCCTTCCCGGTCCATAAAAAGAAACAGTCTTTCCCGGTGCTTGCCGGAACCGGTTTCGACCACTTCCAGAAATTCGAAAGTAGGTGTCATAACTTCCTTATAGCCATATGAAGTAAAAATCTGCATGGCCTTTTGCTCAAGTTTTCTGCGGTTTTTTACCTCTTCAGGCAATAAATCGCGCAGTCCTTTGGGAATTTGCCTATTATCCATGATTCGACTCCTTATTTAATTTATCAAGTACGATACGATATCCTCTGGCGCCATAATTCAGACAACGCTTGACACGGCTGATGGTAGCAGTACTGGCTCCGCTTTCGCGGGCTATGACCGAATAGGTCGTATCTTTGTCAAGTAATTTGGCTACATGCATGCGCTGGGACAAGGCCTTGATTTCGGCGATGGTACAAATATCATCGAGAAAGCGGTACGTTTCGTCCTCGTTTTTCAAACTAAGCAGCGCCTTGACCAGTAATTCCGTATTCTCATCCATCCAGCTGGCAGTAAATTTCATCCCATCACCCCTCTAATTTTTTCCGTTTGTATCGCAACATTCCTGAAACTTTTACAGTAGACGAGTATCGTTCATCACCAGTTTAAACTCACACCCCAAATATTCAGCGGCATGCTGACACATCATCATTTTCGTCAGAAATATTTCAAAGTACTCCATCACCGAGCATACACTTATGTCGATCTGCAACTGCATGGTTATGATATGTTCCTCCGGCTGCACGATAATTTTGGAATCAGTAACAGCATAATTTACCCGATCCCGCGGGGTAAAGGTAGAAAAATCATGTTTGCGGACCCGGGAGCGGTTAACATCAGATTTATCAGCCAGTGTCAGTGCAGCAGCCACATAATTGACAGCACAGCCTTTGGCATGCTCTTCATGATTGCCGATGGCTCCCATAATAATGGCGATCTCCTCCGTCTCCATCCCCATTTCGGTCAGCACCTGGAAAGCGATCAGGGCGCCGGACATTCCATGACCGTACCGATTGACCATATTTCCGATATCGTGAAGATATCCGGCAATGGCTGCCAGCTCAGCTGTTCTCTCAGAGTAGCCGAGCTTCATCAGTATTTCACTGGCCAAACGGGAGGTTAATTCGGCATGATGCAAATCATGCTCTATCGCTCCGATATTGCCCAGAAAGGTATTGCCCATATCCATAAAATCGATCACTTTTTGATTCGACTTGACCATATTCAAGGTTACCAATCTTTGTACCTCCCCATGCTTTCAAAATATGCAATTATCATCTGCCACTACGCTATAATCCCAGCTGTTTTCGCAATTCGCGGGCATCAACAGCCGCCCGGGTCCCAGACTTGATTTTGGTGACAATATCCCTGGCGGCTTCTTTATCACCTTCGGCCAGCTTTTGTCGGGCCAGTTCCAGTTGCTGTTCAGCCTTTTGTTCCTGACGGGCGATACTGATCTTTTCCTGCATTTTATCCGCCTGCCCTAATTCTTCAAGCCGTTGATATTTTTCAATTGCTTCATTATATTTGCCTTCTGCTACCAGTGTGCCGCCTTCGCTTATAATGGAGCGTACTTCCACTCTTTCCGGCAGATGGACCAGCATATATCCATATAATCCTATAACGCCAAGTACCAGGATCCCGCATATAACCCACAGCGGAGAGTAACGTCTTTGCCGTCCCATAAATATATAGAACAGGAGAAACGGGATACCCATAAAAAAGGTTATTTTAAGGAACTCCCGGGTCGGGGCAAAAAACAACATGACCAGAACAACCAAAAAGAAAAACACTCTTATGTAAGGGGTTTTGTTGGCAGTCATTTGCTGTACTCCTTTATTAAAACACAGTATTAAAGCATTTTTCTTAAAAAACAGCCGGATCCTTCTGCGCAAATTATTCTTTGCGCAGCGCTTTCCGGGCTATGTCATGTCGATACTGCATTTTATCAAAATGAATTTTTTCTACTTCTCCGTATACTTTGCTGATGGCGGCAGAGATTGAATCGGCCTGGACAACGACTGCCATTACACGACCACCCGCGGTGACCAGTTGATCATTTTTTATGGCCGTTCCAGCCTGAAATACAATGGTTTCATCATTTAACTGGTCCAAGCCGGTGATCACGTCTCCCTTGTCATAAGAACCCGGATAGCCGCCGGCAGCCAAAACTACTCCGACGCAGGCACCGGGATTGATTTCAACCGTTATATCTTTTAATTCGCCCCGGGCTGCAGCCTCCAGGATGGGTAACAGATCACTTTTAATCATCGGCATCAACACCTGGGCCTCTGGGTCTCCAAAACGGGCATTGTATTCCAATACTTTGGGCCCGTTGGGTGTGATCATCAAACCGGCGTACAGAACTCCCTGATAGGGACATCCTTCGGCTTGCATGGCTTGAATGGTTGGTTCGATAACCTCACGAATGATGCTTTGTTTCAGTTCTTCGGTGTAGATGGGCGGATTGGTATAAGCTCCCATTCCACCGGTATTGGGACCTTGATCATTGTCAAAGATACGCTTGTGATCCTGGGCGGAAAGCAAGGCCAGATAATCTGACCCGTCGCTGATGGCAAAGAAACTCAATTCCTCTCCCTGCAGACACTCTTCCACCAATATTTTATCTCCGGCCGCACCGAAGGTTTTGTCCATCATGATACTGTCAATGGCCTCTTCAGCCTCTGCAAAACTCTGCGCCACCACAACACCCTTGCCGGCCGCCAGTCCATCGGCCTTGACCACCGCACCCTGACCCTGTTCAAATAATTTATGAGCATATTCACGAGCTTTTTGCGCATCATCAAATACTTCAAAATCAGCTGTTGGAATACCGTACTTTTTAAAAAGATTTTTGGAAAACGCCTTGCTGCCTTCCAAACGTGCCGCAGCTGCACTGGGTCCAAATATCTGCAGTCCCTGCTCTTTAAACCGGTCTGCAATGCCCAGCGTAAGTGGTGCTTCAGGGCCTACTACAGTAAGATCGATGTTGTTTTGCATAGCAAAGTCACATAAAGCTTCAACATTCTCAACCGCAATATCCACACATTCAGCCAACTGCCTCATGCCGGGGTTGCCGGGAGCAGCATAGATTTTTTCTACTTCTTGACTCTGGGCCAGTTTCCAGACCAGAGCATGCTCACGACCTCCAGATCCGACCACGAGTAATTTCTTTCCCATCTTGATCTCCCTTCGATCTGATGTTTTTAGTGTTTAAAATGGCGCATGCCGGTAAATACCATGGCAATGCCATATTTATTGCAGGCATCAATGCTTTCCTGGTCACGGATCGAGCCGCCGGGCTGGATGATCGCTGTAATCCCCTTGGATGCGGCCAGTTCAACCGTATCATTGAAGGGGAAGAAGGCATCCGAAGCCATCACTGCGCCCTTGTTTTTCTCCCCGTCTGTCAAAGCGATCGCGGCTGAACCTACCCGGTTCATCTGTCCGGCTCCGACTCCGATACTGACGCCGTTTTTAGCGGTAACGATAGCATTTGATTTAACATGTTTGACGATTTTCATAGCAAAGAGCAGATCGGTAATTTCCTCTGCAGTAGGAGCTTTTTCGGTAACCACCTGCAGATCCTCAGCCCTTACCGTTCCCTGATCGCTCTCCTGTACCACAAATCCGCCTTCTACTGATTTAATCTGCAGCTCCGGTGCCGAACTGATCTCC
>JAGFXV010000417.1 GCA_017861475.1 Bacillota bacterium
ATCTGGCCTTATGATCATCAGCCGGCTATTTTTAAGGCTGATCCTGAAGGCAAACACTTCAAATGGCAGAGTACCCAGTTCGGAAATGTCGAACGCGCTATGAATAAAGCCGGAAATTGCTGGTATATCCCTGTACAATACCGCGAACAACCAAAATACTGGCTCCAGGACTGCAAATTTGATGTAGCCATGCTGCAGGTAGCCCCAATGGACAAGCATGGCAATTTCAATCTTGGTCCCCAGGTATCAGATGTAATGGCAATTATCGCCAGAGCCCGGACAGTCATCGTGGAAGTTAATGAGAAAATGCCTCAGGTATACGGAACTTACGATTATTCTCTGCATATCTCACAGGTTGATTATATCGTACAGGGCGGAAACCGGGATCTTCCCGAGCGAGTAGCCAAAGGTGCCACCGAGATAGACCGGAAAATTGCGGAACAGATCGTTCCCCTCATCCACAACGGGAGCACTCTGCAATTGGGGATCGGCGGCTTGCCCAACTGCATTGGCAGTATGATCGCTGAATCTGATATTCATGACCTGAGCGTTCATTCAGAAATGTTTGTGGATGCTTTTTTGAACCTGTATAAAATCGGTAAAATAACCGGAAACAAAAATCTGGACAAAGGTAAAATGGTCTGGACCTTTGCCATGGGCTCCAAGGAATTATATGATTTCGTAGATCGCAACCCCGTCCATTTATGTTGTCCGGTGGATTATGTAAACAGTATTGATACCATTTCCAAAATAGATAATTTTGTATCCATTAATAGTTGCCTGGAAGTTGACCTGTACGGGCAGGTAAACTCAGAATCTGTTAACCTGCAGCATATTGGCGGCAACGGCGGACAGCTTGATTTTGTTATGGGAGCCTATATGTCCAAGGGCGGCCAGAGTTTTCTCTGCACTCCTTCCACTTTCAAGACCCGCGATGGGCAGACCAAGTCCCTGATCCGCGGTATATTGGAAGCAGGCGCCATCGTAACTGTGCCCAGACAATGCACTCATTATGTTGTAACCGAATACGGCGTCGCCAATATGAAAGGGCAAAACACCTATCTGCGGGCGGAAGCACTGGTTAATATCGCTCACCCGGATTTCCGTGATGAACTGATCAAGGAAGCTGAAAAATTAGGCATCTGGAGAAACAGCAGCAAGCTCAGCTAAAGCAATCAACTTGAAATTCAATTTGCGGCAGACCTATTGATTTGCTGCTCGAACATTAAATCCCCCTCCTCTCTTACTAAAAAGTCCCTCCTTATTATGGAGGGACTTTTTAAGAGAGTTATCCGGGGTCAGGGTTTCAAAACGGTTGTTTTTCAATCAGCCGTTGAATATTTAGAAACATTTTCTATGGCAACTACCTGGCTAAGCATATATCCTTATAAGTGAAATAGTACGAATCAGTTTAATGAAGGAGATGGCCTTATGGACTGGCAATTTTGGTTTGCCGCAGTATTATTTATAATCGTTTACGGCGTCATTGTTTCAGAAAAAGTACATCGCACGATCATTGCTCTATGCGGTGGTTTTCTACTGATCCTGCTGGGTATTCTCGACCAGGCAGAAGCTCTGGATTTTGTCGACTGGAATACGATCTTCCTGCTTCTCGGAATGATGGTGATCGTTGGCATTGCACGCAAAAGCGGCATGTTTGAATATATGGCCATTTTTGCCACCCAGCGTACCGGCGGAGACCCGGTAAAAGTTATGATCGCACTGGCTATTGTTACAGCTGTAGCCTCAGCATTCCTTGATAATGTCACCACGGTACTGCTGATCGTACCGATTACTCTGACTATTTGTTATCAGTTGAATATTACGCCGATTCCCCTGCTGGTGACACAAATATTTGCCTCCAATATTGGCGGAACCGCAACACTGATCGGCGATCCCCCCAATATCATGATCGGCAGTGCTACCGGTCTTGGTTTTATGGACTTTCTAGTCAATCTGGGACCAGTCATTGTGGTTATTTTCATCGTTACTATTTTTATTTTCAAGCTAATCTATGGCAAGATACTTACTACCAGTGAAGAAAATAAAGCCGCTATCAGAGCTATGCAGCCGGCTGATTCGATCAAAGATTACGTCTTACTGAAAAAGTCTCTGATGGTATTGGCCCTGGTCATTCTGGGTTTCATTCTGCACCAGTCCCTGCACCTGGAATCAGCCACGATTGCCATGTCAGGCGCCGCGCTGCTTATGCTTGTTACCAGATCTGATCCGGAAGAAGCTCTGGGCGCAGTAGAATGGGGAACCTTATTTTTCTTCATCGGTCTCTTTATAGTCGTCGGCGGTCTGGTCAAAGTCGGTATCATAACAGCTTTAGCCCAGGGTGCAGTAAATATGACCCAGGGCAATCTTACTGCAACGTCCATGCTGATCCTGTGGTTTTCAGCCATTGCCTCGGCATTCGTTGACAATATACCCTTTGTGGCTACCTTTATCCCGCTGATCAAAGACATCGGTATGATTGGCGGCATGGATATCAGTCCGCTGTGGTGGGCGCTGT
>JAGFXV010000418.1 GCA_017861475.1 Bacillota bacterium
GCTTTCGGCGAAGAAGCTCGCCAGTTATTGCTAAAAGCACGAAAACAGGTGGCGGCTTTAATTTCCGCTGACATTTCAGAAATAATATTTACCAGCGGGGGCACGGAGGCTAACAACATGGCGATCATTGGTGCCGCCCGGGCTAATAAAAATCAGGGCAGGCATCTGATTACTTCAGCCATAGAGCATCATGCGGTTTTAAATACCTTTCAAAGCTTGCAAAATGAGGGCTTTGATCTCACTATTCTTCCGGTTAACATGGTTGGACAAATAGATCCTCAGGATTTACAGGATTCGATTCGTGAGGATACAATTCTGGTAAGTTTGATGCATGCGAATAATGAAATTGGTACCATTCAAATGATTCCGACCCTGGGCGAAATATGCCGCAGCCGGGGCATAATTTTTCATACCGACGCGGTTCAAACGGTGGGAAGAATACCGGTAGATGTAAATGAATTAAATGTCGATCTTCTATCTTTGTCTGGACACAAGTTTTACGGACCTAAAGGAGTCGGGGCACTCTATGTGAGAAATGGAGTACCAATAAACCCCCTGATATATGGAGGGGGACAGGAGAACAAGCAGCGTTCCGGTACTGAAAACATACCTGGCATTGCTGGTATGGGCAAGGCAGCCGAACTGGCTGAAAGATATATGCCGCAACGTCTGGAGCATCTTCAAATATTGGGGCAAACGTTATTCAACCGCATTATGAATGAAATCCCGGAGTCTTATCTTACAGGACATCCTGGTGCCCGGCTGCCAGGACATGTGAGTTTGCTCTTTCCCGGCATAGAAGGGCAATCATTATTAACTTTTCTTGATGCGGAGGGGATCGCGGCATCAGGTGGAGCAGCCTGCAGCAGTAATTCTTTTGCCGTATCTCATGTTCTAAAGGCATTGTCGATACGCGAAGAAGTAGCCGTGAGTTCTCTGCGATTAACTCTGGGGAAAGATAACAGTCTTGATGACATTAACTATTTGATGGGCATACTGCCGGCATTGATTGAAAGAATGCGGCTTTTGTGGGAATTGCAATAAACCTATTGATAAATTTTGATAAAAGAGGTATCGGTCATGGAAGCGGATTTAAACGAGAAACTGGGTCAACTTATATATAACATAGGTTCTTTGAGCAGTTTGGCGGTAGGCTTTTCCGGCGGGGTGGACAGCAGTCTGCTGTTGAAAGTTGCTCAGGGAGTATTGAACAGAAATGTTCTGGCGGTTATCGTTGATTCACCGACCTTGCCGCGCCGGGAATTGCAGCACGCGCTGAATTTTGTAAAGGAAATGAAGGTTACTTATCATGTGATTGAAGCTGACAATTTGTCTATTGAAGGCTTTACTGACAATCCTGCCAACCGTTGCTATTTGTGCAAACGGGATTTGTTTGGCCGGATAAAACAAGTCGCGGAAGAGAACAATTTTGAATGGGTAGCGGACGGTTCAAATATTGATGATCTCGGTGATGATCGTCCCGGTATGAAGGCGCTGGAGGAATTGGGCGTGATCAGTCCCTTGCTGGAAGCTGAATTAACTAAGGCTGATATTCGTCAACTGGCCAAAAGGATGCAACTGAAAACCTGGGATAAACCTGCAGCTGCCTGTCTGGCATCGAGATTCGCCTACGGGCAGAAAATCAGCCTGGAAAAGCTGCGGCAGGTGGAAGAGGCAGAAGCTTATTTAAGTGATTTGGGATTTAATCAAATCAGAGTAAGAAACTATGATAATAATGCCCGCATTGAAGTTTTTCCGGAAGAAAGAGTGAAAATTGGCGACCAGCAGCTTATGGACGCGATCAACGATAAATTAAAGGAATTGGGATTCGCCCATGTCAGCCTTGATCTGGGAGGTTATCGATCCGGCGTAACAGAAGATAAAAATAAAGAAGACTAAAATAAAATCCCTCCATAAGAGGGATTTTGTTTTGTGTTTATTTGATATAACGAATCAAATCAAATATCCAGATCTGCATCCGATTCCTGGCCGGGCTGCCCCTTGAATACCAGATCGGGGGCCTTAAGACTAACTTTGGTGCCGGCCGGAACCGACCTGGTCAAAAAGACGTTACTGCCGATGACGACTCCTTTACCAATCACTGTTTCGCCGCCCAGGATGGAAGTCCCGGAATAAACGGTAACATCATCTTCGATGGTGGGATGACGTTTCACCCCGCGCAAATTCTGGCCTTCACGGGTGGATAGTGCACCCAGCGTAACTCCCTGATAAATTTTTACATTATTGCCGATGGTGGTCGTTTCACCGATAACCACGCCGGTGCCGTGATCAATGAAAAAATAGCTGCCGATCGTTGCTCCGGGGTGAATATCAATACCGGTCACGCTGTGGGCGTATTCAGTCATAATTCTGGGGATCAGCGGCACCGATAGCAGCTGTAATTCATGGGCCATACGGTAAACACTGACCCCGAAAACACCCGGATAGGAAAAAATTACTTCTTCTTTGCTGGTTGCTGCCGGATCACCGTCAAAGGCAGCCTGGATATCAAGCTC
>JAGFXV010000419.1 GCA_017861475.1 Bacillota bacterium
GAAGGGAGGAAATTCCTCGGTGATTATTCGCAAAGTTGCAGCTGGCGGGTTATTCCCACACGCTGTGAAAAAAGACAACAGTACCACGAGGACCGACAAAAATGTAACTAATTTCATTTCAATCATTCCCCCGGTTAATGTTTTTCGATACCAGTATATCCATAGCGACAATTTTGCGCAACAGGATTTCGATTTTTAAAAGCCTCAATTATGTTCCTTCTCCAGATTCATCAACCAGGAATATTTTTTAAATTCCCTAAAAGTCAATCGTGGTTCTGAATGGTATTTTTGATACGCTCGGGGTAGGTTGTTATATTCAGGCTTTCACTGCTGCGGGCAAGCTCGAATTCGTTGAGTACTGACTGATCAGGTGCTTTATCTGCCAGGCTGACACCTACGATTAGCAGAGATGAGAAGATAAAGGCCGGCAGCAGTTCATAAATTGCGAAAACACCACCGAGAGGGGCAATCAAAGAAGGCCAAAGCAGAGAGAGAAGCCCACCACCAACCATGCCGGCGAGAGCGCCACGGAACGTGGAGCGTCGCCAGAATAACGAGAACAAAATCAGCGGTCCAAAAGTTGCACCAAAGCCAGCCCAGGCATGGGAAACGATATCGAAGATAGAGCTATGCGGGTCAAATGCGATAACCGCAGCAATAATCGCGACAATGATAATAGTAATCCGGCCGATCCACATGACCATTCCTTCAGTAGCTTCTTTCCTGAAGATGCCCTTAAGAAAGTTTTGGGCAACGGTGGATGAGGTGACCAGAAGCTGGGAGTCGGAGGTGCTCATAGTGGCTGCTAGAATCCCAGAAAGCACCAGGCCAGCCAGAACCGGGCTTAGATAACTTATACTCATGTAGATAAAAATCTTTTCGCTATCACGGCCAGCCAAGCCCTGTGGGAAAACGGCGGCTCCGACCAGGCCAATCATGATCGCCGCACCAAGCGAAAGGATAACCCAGCTTGTGGCAATTACCCGTGAACGACGCATTTCATTGATATTGCGAATGGCCATGAAGCGCAGCAGAATATGCGGCATGCCGAAATAGCCCAGGCCCCAGGCCAGTGTTGAGACAATCGTAAGACCGGTAAAAGGGACAGCAGAATTGTTAGATGGCGAATGCACAGAGAACCAGTCCAGGAAGCCGGGCAAGCTACGGGCATGATCAATCACAGGGGTCAAACCCCCAGCCGCGCTGATTCCTATAACTGTGATAACAATTAACGCTATCAGCATCCAGAACCCCTGAATTAAATCGGTGGTACAATCGGCCAGAAACCCACCCAGAGTGGTGTAGATGACGATGACTGCAGCCCCCACCAGCATCATGATCCTATAGTCAAAGCCCAGAATCGTATTGAAAAGAAGGCCCGAGGATACAAAACCTGAAGCAGTATACACTGTGAAAAAAATAATGATAAATATAGCTGATAGACTCATCAGGATTCGCTTATTATCATGGAAACGATTGCTGAAAAAGTCAGGTAAGGTAAAAGCATTGCCGGCAATCTGGCTATAGCGGCGAAGGCGCTTTGAAACAAACAACCAGTTGAGGTAGGTTCCAACAGCTAAACCGATTGCAGTCCAACCTGCCTCGCCGAATCCGGTCAGGTAGGCAACCCCGGGCAAGCCCATCATCAGCCAGCTGCTCATGTCCGAAGCTTCCGCACTCATGGCGGTGACCCACAGTCCGAGGCGGCGGCCTCCGAGGAAGAAATCCTCGGAACTATGGCTCTTTCTGGTATAGAACAGCCCGATGGAAATCAGAATGATCATATAGACAACCATTGATATTGTGAAATCAGAATGATCATATAGACAACCATTGATATTGTGATCAGAATTTGATCAGATGTCATGAGTAGTTCTCCCTGCCTTGAATATCCTATGAACGATCCTGAAAAACAATTAAAGGTAGGGTTGTAAAGAATTCCAGGCTATTATACCACAGGAGCAGGTAAAAAAAAGAAATAATGTGAGGTTGGGGTCTATTAAACGATTGAATTTTTATGATATCTAATATAGGGACAAGACGGCATGGATAATAATTTCAGATTTAAATAACTTTTTGCGACTTTAAGAGATAAGATATAAATAGAGATATTAATTCAACATAGAACAAATTTTACAAGGAGGTAGTTATGGCACCCCATTGCGATACTCTGGATGGACCTGTAGTAAAGGCCGCTTTAAAAGCTCTGGAAACCGGAAACATTAACTATATTTTACCCTGGGCGCCGCAAGAAGCCGAAAATGAAATTAAAAGCGCCTTCGACAAAGCCCTGGTGGTGAGGAAAACCGGGAAGGAAGCACAAGAAATGGCCGATTACTGGTTTTTTGAAACAGTAGTGCGCTTGCATCGTGCAGGTGAAGGGGCTCCTTTCACCGGGCTAAAGCCGGCTGGATTAGATTGGGGGCCGGTGGTACCTAAGGCAGAGCAAGCCCTGGAAACCGGAGATCCGTCTGGGGTTGTTCTTTTCCTGACCCACCTGGTGGAAGAGTCCACACGGGAGAAATTTAATCACGCCTTAGCCTTGAAAGCATATGATCAAAACAATGTTAAAGCAGCCAGAGAATATATTCATGCTATGCTCACTTTTGTATTGGGTTCACATGCTTTATATTCATTCATCAAGGATGGCAAGGTCCATGACCAGGAGGGTGGGGTCGTCCATGAACACTAAACAAATTTAAAAAGCTCGGCCCGACTTTCATGTTTTTAAACAAGGGGACTATGGTGAGGTCAATTCCTTTAAAGGTACTAAAGTAATCTTGTTCTCAGACTGTCCATACTCTAAAATAGTATCCTCCGCAGATAGCGGAGTGTCAACATTATCCCTAGCAAGGCCCGGGTAGGCAAACCCGGGCCAAACATTAAGACAAGGTGGAAATAATGAGTAGTCGTTCCGAAATTTCAACCAACCCTGTAGAGGAATCCGGGAAACTGATTAAAAAAACCTCCGTTGTAATCGGGACCAGTGACTACAACTATGCCGGTTATATTATCCACTTCGATTCGGAGCGGCTCCTCGATGTCTTGAACCAGGGTTCAGCATCGGACCAGGCGGAACTATCGCCTGATTTCTTGCAGCTTTACAATATGCAAATCTGCTCGGCAGATGGGCAAAGGGAACTCATATCTCCCAACGGCCTGGTGGCTAAGAACGGTATCCTTTTTGTAGGCGAGGACGAGACCAAGGGGATAGAGATTCCCTGCCTATACTATGCCAGACTATATAATTTCACCAGCAAGAAGACCTTCTCGGTGGAGATCCACATGCCTTCCCTTTTTATCATCGGCAGGGTCCATATTGAACCGCGGCAAATATTAATAGGCGCTCTTAACGACAATCGCCGGTTCCTGCCGATAACTAATGCAACATTATCATCCAGACCGCATGCCAGGGCAGCCAAATTTGAATTTATTGCGGTCAACAGAAGTCAAATTAACTATATCTCCAAGATGGAATAGGTAGAGCATTTATTACCTGTCAAGTCCAATCCAGTAACTCTGCTTCAAGGGATCTGTAAATTTATTCTTAATCCCCTTTTTAAAACAGGTAAGAAAGGTAAACAATAAAAATTTCAAACAATAATTATCAAAGCGCTAACAATGATTCCGGGAATATAATGACTAGAGTGTCTTGGATATGGAAAAAATTCAGGCTTATCAACTTTGGGAAAGTAAAGATCATCTTATCGTTCGCTAACTTATTGCTGTCTAGAAACGTGTCGTATCCGGGAATATTCGGCGGTCAACTCTGCCCCCAGGATTAGAATAAAAGCCGAATAGTAAATCCATACCAATATGGCAATCACCGAGCCGACACTGCCATAAACCAATTGATAATTAGTATAGTTATTAATGTAATAGACAAAGAGGCCACGTCCGATTTCAAAGAAAATGGCTGTAAATAAAGCCCCCGGCCAGACATGACGCCAGTAGGTCTTGGTATTAGGAATTAGCTTAAAGAGTAATAAGAAGATTGCAAAAATGAGGACGAAGGCAATACCCCGGGTTGCTACTTGGATTGCATAGGCTCCGATAATCGGGAGATCTTTAAGCTGAACCACGGAAAAGACATAGCTGGCCATGGTTGAGATTAAAAATAATATTCCAATACCGCTGGTCAGCCCGATATCCCGG
>JAGFXV010000075.1 GCA_017861475.1 Bacillota bacterium
ACCCGTACCGGTTGCCATGACCAGCAGGGATTTGCGGTGGCCTTTTTCAATGTTTTCGCAGACTGCGCGGATGGCTTCTTTCTGGTAGTAGCGGTCGGTTATTTTATCGTCGATCTTTATCTCAGCCAGAGCTTTACGTTCGCTGCGGCGGTTCATCAGTTTTTCCAGGTCTGACTTGGAAAATATTCCGCTCACTCTGCGCTGCGGCGAGGTTACATCATCCCATAAATAGGTTTCAAAACCGTTGGTGGTAAACATCATGGGACGCCGTCCGGTCATATTCTCCAGGCAGTCGGCATAGAGTTTGGCCTGCTGGGTTCCTATACGGGGATCTTTGGAAGTACGTTTGGCTTCGATAATGGCCAGGGGCAATCCGTCTTTTCCATACATTACATAATCGGCATAGCCTTTTCCCTCCGGATTGGGCATGCCGTAAAGCTCCACTTCTTCGCGTACATCATCACCGAAAATCCAGCCAAGAAGTTTCAGATCAACGTCGATATATTTTTTACGGGTGCGATATTCCGAAATATCCGCCGGCGCAAATTGGCGTTCTGCCTTGTGCTGTTGCTTGTCGGCGGTAAACTGTTCGCTCATCGCTGCAATCCTGGCACGCAGCGCAGCGATTTCCGAATCCTTCTGTTCAATGATGCTCTCTTTTTCCTTGATCCTGGCTTCATCCAGGATTACTTTTTCGGCGGGAATTTTGGTTTCATCAAAACAGCGTTCTTCATAGTTGACGCCATAGCAATAGTCGATCCATTGGATGAATTCAAACAAGGAGGAAAGGGACAGCACGGCGTCACTGCGGCTGATGGCTCTTTCCGTATGCACCGCAAGGTTGCCCAGCTTGATTATGTAAGGCAGTTTGCTCCAGGTTTGATTGTCCAGAGCAAATCGAAAAGATGGTTCATGAATCAACGACTGCAGATTGTCCTTGTAGGGCATTTCGACGGTGTTGTCCGCCGAATAAACCCATTTCACCGCCAGCTCCAGCGCCCGGCGGCAGCCCACCGCCGCCATGGCAGACGAAGTCATCAGCACCCGCTCCGTTTCGAGACAGGCACTGGCAAACAAGGTATATTCGGTTTGATCCTGCAGGAATTCAAAGTTTGCAGCCAATAATATCACCAAGCCTTATTCCCTGAGCTGGATTCAATATACTCAATTACCTTATTTTATAATACATCTAATCATCAAAATACTCACTCATTAAACTGTCAAAAAGATACTGTGTTTCGTCGATGGCCTTTTGGACGAGGGCTTTTTGTTCTTCGATTTTGGTGACGATTTCAGCGAATTTATTTTGCAGTTCAATTGGTGGTAATCTAAACGGTATACTTCGTACAGCCTCTTTAGTAATCGTTTTTGTTACAGCACCGCGAACCCTATCCGATATATTCTTTTCACTAAACTCTGTTTTTAAATAGCAATAAACATACATAACATTTGTACTATCATTAAATCTCAATAAGAACTGGTTCATTGCTAACGAAACTGGTCGATTCAAATATGGCATCAAGTAAACCTTACCAGCACTACCTATTTTATTAATAATAATTTCTCCACCGAATACTTTTGACTTTTCAAGATACTCGTAAGCTTCTTTAGTAATATACTTGACATCATTAATATAATTTTTGTTTTCCAAGTCTATAGTCCTTATCATTAAAGCGTAATCAGGTTTATTTAGTAGTAATACATTGTCTCTAAGATTTTCATAACTTCCATTAGAATGATAGTCAGTAAGAACCAAAATCAAATCCCCTGCCGTACAAGTATTCCATCCTTTGTTATTAGTTTCGGGATCGCCGAACATATCGAAAAAGACGGATATGATCAGGTTGTCCAGCTCGGCAAGCTGCTGTTTGCGCATGGCAAGCAGGTCAGCAGCCATGTCCAAGGTTTTGGCAATTTGCTTTTGGGTTTTAAGGGGCGGGAGTGGGATAATCATTTTTCTCATTGCTGCTTGGTTTAGCTTTGCTCTTGTAGTTCCGCTTATTATTTTTGAAACATCATAAAACATAATTGAATAGCAAAGATAATCTATGTCTATCGACGGCTTTGCTTTCAGCACATGAGCATGATTATTTACCCAGCATTTACCTGATGCCCTATAAGCTATTGGTTTTGTCTTTGACCCGAAGTTTCCTCCATCCTCAGCCAGTAATACTAGCTCATCATCAAATATATAATCTGATACATAATCTTGAATACCGTTTGCGCCATAATAAGGATAAATTCCACTTTTTCTAGCTGAAGCAGTAACCGGCACTCTCATATAATCTAATATTTCACAAACATCTTCGAGCCTCACCATTCCCCACTTACTCACCGATAAGCCCCCTCAATTCTTCCATCTTTGAGGCAATGTCGATGCTTAGTTCATCAAGCCGGGTCATGATTACAACGGGCGGATCATACTCCACCTTTTCATAGACAATCTCTTTATAGCGATTGATAGATAAATCATAGTCATTGGCGGCAATGGCGGACTTGTCCACCAAAAAACTCTGCTCGGTGGGCTTGTGGTCGACCTCCCCTTCGAGGTTATGGAAACGGGCAATGATATCTGGTATGTCGTTGGTTTCAATAGCAGCGCGTTTGTCGTCCAGCGAATATCCATCGGCTTTCATATCATAGAACCAGACCTTGTCGGTGCCGCCTGCGCCCGTTTTGGTGAAGACCAACACAGCTGTGCTGACTCCGGCGTACGGTTTGAACACTCCGCTGGGCATGGAGATTACCGCCCGCAGTTGATGATTTTCCACCAGTTCCATGCGTAGGGCTTTGTGGGCTTTGGTGGTGCCAAACAAAACTCCGTCCGGTACGATGCAGGAACAGCGTCCGCCTTTGCGCAGCATGCGCAAAAAGAGGGCTACGAACAATAGCTCGGTCTTCTTGGTACTGCAGACCGCCTTTAGGTTGTCATGAATGCTTTCGGCATCCACGGTGCCGGTAAAGGGAGGATTGGCCAGAACGATATCGTAAGCCGATGAGATTATATTCTGTTTGGAAACACTGTCCAAATATTCAATCCGCGGCGTGGTTATCGAGTGCAGCATGAGGTTCATGGCGGAAATACGCAGCATGGTCCGGTCGGTGTCAAAGCCCGTAAACATATCACCCCCGTAATGCCTCCATTGCTGCGGAGTCATTTCAGTCTCATATTTTTCCCTAATATATTCGGCTGAAGAAACGAGGAATCCCGCCGTACCACAGGCTGGATCACAGATTTTATCATCAGGCCCGGGTGCAAGCAAGCGCACCATCATATCGCGAATCTGTTTTGGAGTGCGGAACTGACCGTTTTGGCCGGCGGTGGACAGCTTGCCCAGCATGTATTCGTAAACGTCGCCCTGCATATCCAGATCTTTGATATCGTGCTCGTATAATTCGTCCAGTCCGGTAATAATTTTTTGCAGCACTTGCGGGGTGGGGATTAAAAACATCGCGTCCTGCATAAAGCGGGAAAAAGACGAACTGTTTTTTCCGTTCATGTTTTTTATAAACGGAAATACTTTGGTTCCCACAATTTCATAGATCTCACGGGCATCCTTGGTTTTAAACTTGCTCCAACGCATGGCCTGTCCGGCTTCGTTCTGAGGAAATATTTTCGGCATGGCTTCCCCGCTCACAGCTTCCATGCTTTCGTTTTCCAGTTCCTTTTCATCCAGTGAGCGAATAAACATCAAATAGGTAAGCTGCTCAATAACGGTTAACGGATTGGTTATTCCTCCCGCCCACATATCGGTCCATATTTTATCAATCTTGTTGCGTATTTCGCCTGTCAGCATGTGCTTTGCTCCGATCTTTGTCAAAATGTTTTATTATGTTTAATTTCCTTTCATATTGTCACATTTCTCCAACAAAAACAAAATCCCTGCCCTTTGCATTTGACGTTAGAAGCCATAATATCATAGACTATAATTGATCATATGTTAGAGTTTATCAGGTTCTGGCTTAGGAGTAGTGCTTTTCCGGCGCTGCTCTTGATCAGTAAAAAATGCCTGCCGTTTGCGGCAGGCTTTATTATTTTTATATTTTTTAATGCACGGTAATCTTACAACTCAAACTCCATAAAATTAAGATTCTTTACAAAACCATATTCCCTGTACAAATAAACACCCATGTCAGACGCCGTAATATGCACTACACTGCAGCCATATTGGCGAGCCTCATTGATCACCTTATCCAGCAACTGATTGGCAATGCCTTTTCTTCTGTAAGGCTTTACGGTATACATGCTGGACAGAAGGCCGATTTTTCCTGTGGGATTTGAATAGTAGGGCGGCTTTTCCACAAAAGACATGCCGCTGGTGGCGATGATTTTCTCCCCATCCAACGCCAGCCATGATATAAATGTGCCGTCATCAAAGTGTTTTTCATAAAAAGCAAATAGGGAGGGCGCCAGGTCAAATGCCGGGTCAGCGCCTTCTTCCTGCAGCTGTTCCAATCTAAGGGCAATAAACTCTTGAATATCTACTTTATCTAATTTTCTATAAGTAATTGAGCCCATCGTAAACACCTCATCCGCAAAATCAGTATTATCAGCATTTTTGCTGGAATTGACGGATCGTTCAGAAGTGACGTTTACTGTTTCTTTTAAGCCAATCTTATTAACATTCATACAACTCACCCTGTTTTAAACTAATGTAAAACGGCTGCATTGTCAATTGAATTAACGAAGCTGATAACTTCAAGTTATCAGCTTCTTCAGGCGGAAATCAATCACATTAAGAACACTTCTCAAGTGTCTACCGGTTCAAAACAAATACAAACTATTCCTCCTGTAACCTCATTTATATCGGCGGCATTCCTTCCGGCACTCCCTGGTTTAAGATGACTTCCTCCCCTTCCTTGAGTCCCGTGATTATTTCAATAAATTCATCCGTTTCGATACCGGTTTTAACCGGCCGCATTTCAGGTTGGTTCTTCCCCTTTTTCTTTACCATGACCGTACCCGAACCGGTATCTTCAATACTAACTGCATCGATGGGCAAACGGAGAACATTTTGCCTTTGCTCCGCTAAAATATCCGCATCACCTGTCATTCCTGCCTTTAACGGTCCCGGTTCTTGAATCGCCAGTTCTGTAACAAAATAAACGGTAGAACCGTCAATTTTACCCTTCTCGGCAACGCGGGTCACAACTGCGGGAAATTTTCGATCCCCATAGGCATTGGCATAAACATCTGCCTTCTGTCCAACATTTATATAGGGAATATCAATTTCATCAACTTTGACAATCATTTTGAGAGCACCGGTACCGGTGATCACTACTGCAGCCTTATCAGAAGGCAGATCCTTGCCTTCTTCTACATTCAGCTCAACTACCGTTCCGTTTAAACTCGCCCTCGCCTGATATTTTTCGTATGCTTTCTGTTTAAGCTCCAAAGTTATCTGTGATTGTTCCAGAGCCAGTTGTTTTTCTCTGAGCGTTGCCTTCTGTTCCGATTTGTCAACTGTCAGCAGAAGCTGCCCCTGATCGATTAAATCTCCGTCCTTAATCGTAAGACGATTAATCTTTCCTTGACAGCCGGCACGAATATCTTCCTCGTCGAGTGGGGTGAGTTTTTCAAAACCGGCAGAACTGATGATCCGGCTTCCCGTATTTACCTTGGCATTGCCGCTGTTGCCCACCTGCAAGGCGCCGGGATTTGGGACCTCGATCGTTACCCGGTACAACAACCCGCCGGTTGAAGTGGCCTGCCCGCGATGATCCACACGTATAACTTTTCCGGGAACAGAAGAAAGGAATTCCTGAATGAATATTTCCGCTGTTTGTCCTTCCTTAATTTCATTGATATCCCGGCCGTTGAAACCGGCTTTCAATTCAAAAGCATCATCTTTGGTCATTTTAGCAATGACTGTATCCGATTTAATCTCATCTCCGACTTCCACCAGGACCTTGCTGATGGTACCTGCTGAATTGGCCCGGGTTTCCGAGTTCTGTAATCCATTGATTTCCTGTGTCAACGTACGGGATTCAGTCTCAAAGGCCAAGCGATCTTTTGCATATTCCAGCGCAATTTCACTGTCATCCAGTGTAAACAACAGGTCACCCGCTTTTACTGCCTGCCCTTCCTTTACATATACCGAGTTAACCCGTGCCGTAACCCCGGGCCGGACTTCTTCGCCGTTGTCTTCATGGATATTTCCCGAAGCATATATTATTCTCTGCACATCTCCGCGTTCAACCACGGCCGTTGGCAAAACCATTTGTTGTTTTAGTGCTTCCAGGGCAGCGTTTTTTCTGTGCTGCCAAAATAAAACGCCACCTACCGCAATGATTACGATCAAACCAATAATGAGCCACTTTTTTTTGCTTGAAAGCCACCGCAGTATATTTTTGATTTTTTCTTTCCCCAACGCTCTTCCTCTCCTATTCCTGTCTGATTGCCTGCAAAGGACTAATACGGGCAGCTCTGTAGGCCGGCAATAATCCGGCTATGATGCCAACCACTACCGCAAAACCTACGGCAAATAGAGCAAGCCATATCGGTATTATGGCCAGATTGCCAATCGGCTCTCCGCCGAACATATTTCCGGCACCTTTGACCCGGGCAATCACATTAATGATAGCGGTCACCCCATAGGCAATCCCCAGGCCGCTGATTCCCCCCATGAATCCGATAAGACCCGATTCCAGCAGAAAAAGACGACGGATATCCGGAATACCTGCACCAATTACTTTCATTATGCCGATTTCCCGTGTTCGTTCCAGAATAGACATAAACATGGTGTTCATAATACCAATGGATGCAACCAATAGGCTGATTGCACCAATCCCCCCCAGTATTAATTGCACAATCATAAAGAACTTGTTCATTTCCTTCAGGCTTTCTGCCGGTGACCAGGCCTGGTATCCGAGTTTTTTAATCTCTGCTGCCACTCCTTCAACTGTGTCACGGCTGCTGGCCCTGACTTTCACCGTACTGTATTCATCCTTGCCGTTTCCAGCTTGACCC
>JAGFXV010000076.1 GCA_017861475.1 Bacillota bacterium
TTTAAATATTTATATCATTTTAACATAGACATTTCTTAACAAAAAGTAAATTAAGGAATATGAAATATATTTAGCGGTATACCATAAGAATAATTTGATTCAGATATAAAATTATTCAAAAATAAAAAGCCGCAGATTTTACTTAAAGCAAAACCTGCGGCTTTCGTCTTAACTGTTATTTATTGTTTAATTGCCAATGGGGATAACTAGCGGATGCAATCTTCCGGAATATCAACACAAGTGCTGTCGCCGATTTCCATGACTCTCTTGATATTGAATACCTGCGGTACAATGTTCTTGATATAGAAACGAGCACTGGCGATTTTGCCTTTGTAATAGGTAGCATCAAAGTGATCTTCACCGATTTCCGCCAATGTTTTAGCAGCCAGTGCAGCCTGATCCAGAATTAAACTGCCAGCATAGACCATGGCTGTAGCATGCAGAATACGGGTCGCAAATACGCCCAGCATATTGATTTTGCCGGAGGTCATGAAGCCGTTGAACAGACCCAGAATAGCCTGGTATTCAGCAAATGCTTCATCCATAATCTTCACTTCATCTTCAAATCCGGGAGCACTCTTAAGAATGTAAAGAGTCTTGCCGATTTCCTTCATGAAGGTCATCATCACTTTGCCTTTTTTCATGGTCATCTTGCGGGCGCAAAGATCCAGTGCCTGAATGTAGTTGGTACCTTCCCAGATGGAGAAGATTTTTACGTCGCGGGCATACTGGGCACAGGGATATTCTTCGATAAAGCCATAACCGCCATAAACCTGAATGGCATCACAGATCGTCTGCCAGGCCATGTCTGAGGTATAAGCCTTACAGAGCGGATTGGTCATATGGAACATCGCCTCGGCAAATTCTTTTTCAGCCGGATCGGCGCTGTCATGCATCAGATCGATATAATAATAAGTTTTCATGATCATGGCCCGGCAAGCTTCAACAACTGACTTCTGGAACATAAGCATGCGTCTTACATCTTCGTGTTCAATAATTCTTACCCCGCCGCCCTTCATATCGGTCAGCTTGGCAGATTGGACTCTCTCTTTGGAATATGCCAGTGATTGCTGATAAGCAGCAGATGAGGTTCCCAGAGCCAGAACGCCGGTGCCCAGTCTTTCTTCGTTCATCATCTGGAACATCTGGGCCATTCCTTCGCCTTTGCCTTTTTCATCCGGCGGATTGCCGATCAGGTAACCAAAACAGTTGTTATCTTCACCAAAGGCCAGCGTACAGGTAGGAGAACCCTTCATACCCATCTTATGCTCAATACCAACGGTATTTACATCATTGGGTGCGCCCAGGCTGCCATCTTCATTGACCCAGATTTTCGGAACGATAAACAGAGACAGGCCGGCAGTTCCTTCACGAGCGCCTTCAATACGTGCCAATACCAGATGGATGAAGTTTGAACAGATATCATGATCACCGGCAGTAATGAACATCTTGCCGCCTTTGATTTTGTAGAGCCCGGGAGTATCGGTCGGATATGCTTTGGTGGAAGCGTTTCCTACGTCGGATCCGGCACCGGCTTCAGTGATACACATGGTTCCGCCCCACTCGCCAGCAAACATCTTGGGCAGGAATCTTTCTTTTAATTCAGGGGAGGCAAAACTGGCAATAACTGCACCATTGCCCATTGACAGACCATACAGGGTGGAAATGGCTGGTGAAGCATTAATGATCATTTCGCCAAGTGCTGATCCCAAAACCATTGGCATACGGCCTTCCGCTTCGCGATCACCAAATTGCGGTCCAAGTCCGGCATCAACGATGGTGTGATAAGCTTTTTTGGTGGCTTCAGGAGTAATAACCTTGCCATCAACAAATTTGTTGCCGATTTCATCGCAATCTCCGTTGGCTGGTGCAATAACGTCTTTGCACATTTTATAGACCAGCTCAATGAAAGTATCCGCATCGTCTTTGCTGTAATAGTCCTTGTAAGCTTCAAAGCCGAACACTTTGTCCATATCGAGCCATTCTTTCAATATGAACTTGTGGTCTCTGGTGTCCAGGATATAATTGTTAGCCGACATTTAAATACTCCTCCTTAAATTTAATTCCTTAAATTACATTATCTAATTGTACATTCTACACTGCTATTAAATTCCCTTCTAAAATATGCAAATATTTTCATTCTATTGTTCAGAAACCTCCGATAATTCCGCACATTAAAAAACATGGCGTCCAAATTGTACGCCATGCCACATTGACATATTTTTTAATATTATTTTATTTTTGTAATTTTACGGCAATTCCAACATTGCATCTAACGATAGTATTTGGGTAGTAATTTGCGGAAATAATGTATCCCCAGAAAAGAAACCAGCAGGATTAACCCGATGAAGGTAAGCGTATTACTGATATTTTTTGTTTGCATCAGGTAGTTGCCCAAAGCAACATATACAAATGCCCAAGGCATCTTGCCAATGATGGATGAAGACAAGAATATTTTGGGACTTACTCCCGCCAGCGCAGAGCCAATATTTATTATGGGGGTTGGTACCACTGGAAATATGCGACTGGCCAGCAATACCCAGAAAATATGGCGATTGTCAATTTTGTTCAGATCGAAATCATATCGCTGTTGAAGTTTAACCACCAAAAGATTACCGGCGATTTTGTCGGAAATCCAGTACAGAAACCAAGCCCCGGCAATAGCCCCAAACCAAGCCAGCAAAAACCCGATCCATTTCCCGAATACCATTCCTGCCGCGCCAGCAAATATAATATACGGAATAATCGGAGCAATGGCCTGCAGGAAGAAAAGTAAAAACGCCACCAAAGGCCCATAAATCCCAAAGCTTCTTAAATAATGCACCGTAGAATCGATGCTGGAAAAATCAAAACTCATTCATTCCTCCACTTTTAAAAAACTATTTAGCCATTCAATGGTCATGTCTTCTCTTAATGATGTCTTATCCAAAAACCTGTGTCCGGCCTTTTCCACCAAACACAGACTGACGTTTTCCATCCGCTCCTGCATATATATTGCGTTTTTTGGAGAAACCAGTTCGTCGTCTTCAGCTTGTATGATCAAAACCGGTCGATTTCCTATAGCCTGCAAATATCCCTCCATATCATGGCTGACAAAATCTGCGGCAAGTTCGGGTCCAAGGTCAAAACAGCCGAAATCATCACATACAGCTACAACTTGCCCGTTCTGCATTCGATTATACTCGTCCGGCATCATGGCGGAGAATGTTTCTGCCATGAATATCGGGGTCGACCAGAGAACAAAGCCATCAATCCGTTTGTCTCCGGCACCTTCGACAATTACTGTACTGCCGCCAAAACTACGTCCCAACAGGATAATGGGAACTGCAAACTGTGTACAGACGTAATCAACAACCGATTCTAAATCAGCGGCTTGCCGGCTCAGTGTTAAACTGACAAAATCGCCCTCACTCTGGCCACTGCCACTGAAATCAAAGGCAAGCACGGCAATCCCCACCTGATTGAGGCGGTCGGCAAATTGATGAATGCGTCCGCCATTTTCCTTGCCGCCTCTGAAACCATGACAAACGATCACCACGCTACGCGGTTCCCCGGTTGGGTGAAATATGATCGCCGCCAGTTTTTCACCCCTGTTGCTGATAATTTCTATATTCTGCAAAGCTATCTCCCATCAATTACTAGCCGGTTTTTTTGGTTTTCTTTTCTCATCTGATTCGTAACGAACTTTATTGCTGCACATTTCACAGATAAAAGTTGCTTCCGGAAGATTCTTCTCGCTGAGTTTCTTAAAATCCTTATACTCTTCGTCCAGTTGATAAGACTTCCCGCACATTAAACATCTGGCTGCCAGTGTTTTCATGATGCTTCTCCCCTCTCCCTCTTATCTCTCCCAATCATGACTTACTTAACGATATGCATAAATACAATTGCTTGTTAACGGGGTGTACATGCCCGACGCGCCAAATCTCATGGGATCAGTTTCATGTATTCAAGCCGCGAATAGTTAAACGTGCCGATGATTTTGCCCTGCTGGTCATAGATGTAGCATACTGAGCTGCCGCCGTTAAATACTTCATCCTCTTCACCAATGCCCAAATTTTTAACATAACCATAAACAACACTACCGCTGGTAAAATGCATTTCCACATTCAGCAGCTCCGGCTCGGCAGGCTGAGTCTTCTGCCAGAGTTGCTGGACATTTAATTGACAGCCGGTTATGGATAACGTGACCAACAGAAATACAAAAAGCAGGACGATGATGGTTTTACGTTTCATATGTTTTATCTCCTCCTTCTGCGCAAACGCACCGCGCGGGAAACATCTTCTCCGCCATCGATTATACCTGCTACACCTCTTAGGCCTTTACGACTCCATGCACGGAGCTGTTCATCAACCAGGAAATGAACCGTCCCGGGCGGGAATTTACCTTGTTCATCACGCTTTCCGGCGGCGATTCCGCTTAAGATCTCGATCCCTTCATCTATAAATTCTACTGCCCATATACTAAATCGGCCCTGTTGCACTGCTTCAACAACTGTTTCATCCAACATCAGCTGGGAAAGATTCTTTTTGGGAATAATGCAGCCTTGTTTGCCGTTCAATCCTTTATGCCGGCAGACCTGGAAAAAGCCTTCGATCTTTTGATTGATTCCCCCAACCGGCTGGATCTCACCATTTTGGTTTACAGAACCGGTAACCGCTATCCCTTGTTGCAGCGGTAAATTGGCCAGACTGGATAAAAGCGCATATAACTCTGCGCTCGATGCGCTGTCACCTTCGATTCCCGAATAACTTTGTTCCAGGGTAAGACTGGCGGATAATGATAAATTTTTATCCTGCGCATACTGGGCACCCATGTAGCCGCTCAGGGTTAAAACTCCCTTGCTGTGTATCTTGCCGCTTAGCTGGATTTCGCGTTCTATATTCACCAATCCTTTTTCTCCCATAAAAGTTTTGGCGGTGATACGAACCGGCTTGCCAAATGAATAATCACCCATCTCATAAACTGCCAGACCGTTCAATTCTCCTACTTTCCGATCAAATACATTGATGATCAGACTATCCTGATCGATATGTTCCTGTATTTTTTCCTCAATCATGGCGGAACGATATTTCTTTTCCGCAATTGCTTTTCGAACATGATCAGCGCTTACGATGTCTGCCTTTTCATAGCGGGCCCAGCCATTGGCTTCATAAATAATCTCCACCAGTTTGTTAAAAAGCGTACTTAACTTGCGCTGATCTTCTGCCATGCGGCTGCCATAGTCAACCACCCTGGCTACTGCGCCCGGATCAAAATGGCACAAGTTTTCACTGCTGCAAACTGAACTGATCAACCGTGCATAGTCTCTGATATGTACCGTACTGCGATCCATTTCCACATCAAAATCAGCTTTTATTTTAAATAACTTTTGGAATTCCTCATCCTGGGCATAAAGAAGATAATAGTAGATCGGTTCACCAATCAGCACCAGCTTGAGATCAACCGGTATCGTTTCCGGCTGGAGGGTTTCGCTGTTGCCCAGGCCCAAATTTTTACTCAGGCTTTCCACAGTTATTTCTTTGTTGCGCAGCACTCTTTTTAATTTATCCCAAACATAAAAATTTTTGGCGATGTCATAAATATGCAATACCAAAAATCCGCCATTGGCACGATGCACTGCACCCGGTTTGATTTTTGTAAAATCTGTAGATAAAACACCGAATTCACTTTCAAACTCGATCTGACCGAATAAATTGCTGAAAGTCGGATTCGATTCAAAAATTACCGGTGCATGTTTCAGCTCTCCGCAATCAACGAAATGATTCACCTGATATCTTCTTAACGCACTTTTTTTATCCAAACTGCGAAAGAAATTCATTCCCGCTGCATCATCTTCACCCATAAAATAATCAATATTTTTCAAAGCATCCTGCTGCATATCGCGCAGGTAATCAGTCACCTCATGGTAAGCTCCATATTTTTTCAGTAATTTTTCAAAAAAAGGTTCCGTGGCTTTTATGGTTGTTTCTGTTTCCAGCTCCTTGAGGGTCTGTTTGATTGCCTTTTCCATCTCTTTATAAATACGAATGGATTCGTTGATCTTCTCCTGGATAAAAGTACTACGCTTGAGCAGATCCAATCTTTCTTCTTCCGTCATGGACATGTAGTCTTCCTGACTGAGCATCTCCCCGTTTTTCAGCGGAACACTGCTGACTCCGTTGGTGGTACGGGAAATACTAAAGCCAAAACTGCGTGATTCTTCTTCCAATTGCAGATACATGCGATTGGTCTCTTCCATAAACTGATTCATTATTGTGCTTTTTTTGGAATTATAATCCTGACTTTCGAGGGCCTTCAGGGTTTGTTGCATGACTGCTTCCATGGTCTCAGCCACATCCTGCTTGAATTGCCTGCCCGTTCCGGCTGGAAGCCGCAAGGCACGAGGACAGTCAGGCTGTTTAAAATTATGAACATAGCACCAATCTTCCGGTGCTTTTTTACGACGTGCTTTCTTCTCCAGCATCTCTCTGGCCAGCGTGGTTTTGCCGGTTCCAAACGCACCAGAAAGGTAAATATTATAGCCATCATTGTCGATATCAAGACCAAATTCCAGGGATCGAACCGCGCGATCCTGGCCAATTATGCCTTTCAGTGGTTTTATTTCAGCCGTAGTATTAAATTTGAAGATGGAAGGGTTGCAACTTTTGCGCAAGTCTTTCGCTTTGACCTTACACTTGTCATTCAATCGATGATACCCCCGCTCAATGTTTCTTACTATATTAACTTCACTTCATTATATATTAGTGATTGTATATTAGTGATTGTAACCCGGAATTCCTGCAAAAGCTAGTTTCAGGAAAAGTGAAGCCCGTGGTTGCATGTAAAACCGTTCCTTTGTTTGACCGCAATAATAACGGCTTGGTCAGCATCCCACCTTTATTTTTTAAATTCGATCGTAATCTCAACAATCTCCGGGCGGTT
>JAGFXV010000077.1 GCA_017861475.1 Bacillota bacterium
CAAGCGTAACCAATGATATGGATGAGTTCGTATTTAACATACTAAACAAAATGCTGAGCAATATGTCGCTGGAATATAGGCAAAAAATCGATTACAACAATAACTTGTATCAGTTGGATATCTTCTTAAAAGAAACCACAACCAATGCCAAAAAGCAAATACTATCTCTTCTTATCAAAGACGACGTCGCATATGTCCAGGCCAAAGGCTTGTTTGAATTGATGAATACATTCGGAGAGGACGGGGATTATGACAAATGGTCCCAGACCTTCAGAGAAACAGAGTGGGTCAGTATGTCCAAAGATGAACTAGATTCCCTTTGGGATTTATCGGAAAATGAGTACATCGGGTCGCCATTTGATTTCAGCCGCCAGTTGCAACAGAAGGCTTTGGTCGACGATGTGACCAATCAACTGATGTCTGATGTTCTTACCGGCTACGAGACTGGTTGTGTTAAAAAATCCGGCAATAAGTATGTCTTAACATTAACCGCGGAGGATGTATACCGGGTCTTTACCTCTTTAAGCGTTTACTGTTTGCAGAATATTGATAGTGTTGATAAATGCCTGCATGCCATTCTCAATAATCTGACGGATGAGCAGCTTAGCGCTTTGGGAATGGATGAAGACATGAAAAAAGAAGCACTTCAATCGCTGGATAAAGTAATGATCGATATGGTCTCCAATCAAAGCAGATATCAGACGAACATCAGCGAGAGCAACGAAGATTGGGACAAAGCGAAAGCTCTTCTGCAAGGATCAAAACTTGTTTACTCCATTGAGAGAACCGGTTCAAAAGCCTTTAATCAATCCGCTGTTCTTGATTTGTTCGTTAACAATGAGGAAGATGTCAACGAAAATGCGCAGATTAAACTCACTGTTCAATCTGCGGTTTGCGCCAAGTCAAGCATCAATATAGCCATTCCCGCAAATGCAATCTCTTTGACGGAATTGGAAGCAAACTTTCCCACCTATCTGGAGGTTGAAGTGGATTATAACTACTTTACTCTGGAAAAAGGCTTTCAAACCAAATATGGAGATATTGAAGTGAAAATGATCGATGATTACGCTTACCTGCCCTTGCGTCAGGCATCGGAGGCCTTGGGCGAGACTGTTCTCTGGGACGAGCAGACCGGCATCGCCTATATTGAGAAAAACGGCCAAAAGATCGAAATGAGCGGGATCAATTATGATGGGATACTCTTTGTAAAAGCGAAAGATTTTGAGAATCTGGGATATCAGGTCAACTGGGATGATGAATACAGAACCGTAACCATTGAAGTGGCAGACGAGTAAGACTCGTTCTCTGTACAACGATGAGTTCCCGCCAAATGGAATTCACTGCCTGAAGCAACAGCTTCAGCACGGCAATTGAACAACTGCTGTTTCACAGGACCAACGGAGTGCGTTCCTCCGTTGGTCCTCTACATTTTTTCCATTTAAAATTCATCTGTTGTCAACCCTATTTAGCCTCTCCCGTTAGTTTATGTTATACTATCTCCGACAAAGCCCAATAATAATAGGAGATGTACTACATTGATCGATATTAAATTAATCTGTTCTGTTTGTACCAGAAATGATTATTATTATGGATTGATAGATGCAACTGCGAAAGAGCTTGGCTTGGAATACTCGCTCGAAAAAGTTCCCTATCAGCAGGAAATGCGGGAGCAAAAATTATTTAATCGATGCACGATTACCTACTGTGCCGGCTGCAATAACTTTAATAAGTATGGGAATTACGGTAATCCTTCCGTTAAATTTATGCCTGCTCTGGTAATTAACGACGAAATGGTATCGCATAGTTGTGTTCCGTCCAAAGACGAACTAAAAAAGATTTTATCAAATTATCTTTCCTGATAAAGTCCCAAAACTGGGGTAAGCCAAGCTAGTTCAAAGCATGTTTTATACGTTGCCTGGTCTGGCTTTGCCCAAATTCAATCCTGAGAAAGTTCAAATAAAATCATATGAGGAGGTTTATAATGGATCGTACATTTGCAATGGTAAAACCGGATGGAGTACAAAGAGGCTTTGCCGGTGAAGTTATCAGCCGATTTGAAAATAAGGGCATAAAGGTCGTAGCCTTAAAACTAATGATGATTTCAACGGAATTGGCCAAATTACATTACAGCGAGCATGAGGGAAAAGGTTTTTTTGCTGATCTGGTCAGTTTCATTACATCCGGGCCGGTTGTCGCCATGGTTTTGGAGGGAGAGAATGTTGTCCCTTTGGTAAGAAGCATGATGGGGGCAACCAATCCTGCCGATGCATCACCGGGAACCATTCGCGGGGATTATGCCATGTCTATTAACAAGAATATAATTCACGGTTCAGATTCACCGGAAAGCGCCAAACGTGAAATCGGTATATTTTTTAGGGAAGAGGAAATCGTGGCGTATAGAAAAGCAGCCGAAGAATGGCTCTAAGCTGCAAGGAAAAGCAAGGGCTGACGTGCCTTTGCTTTCCCTAATTGGTTTCAGGATAAATTTCAGCAAAACGGATATCCTCAATTCGCTTACGACCAATCTCCGCACTGCAAGTTCGTCCTCCAGCATCTTCAGGTAGTTACATCCTTTCTCTGTTGGCAACCATTACTCCCCGAATAATTATTCCAGTTTCACAGGCTTATTTTAAGAACGTCCCGACGCAGTTCCTTAACGCCAGGTGTAACGTGTTTACCACAAACATTTAAAAAAACAAATAATTGCCGATATATGAATTGGTAGCATTAAAATGGAATTATTATTGCAGCGCGATACAAATATGAAAAATATTGGGGAGAGAATTAAATTAAAGGAGCTATGAGTGAAATGAGCGGTTATAAAGCTATGATAGTTGATGACTCAGCCTTCTCCCGTACCATGATTGCTGAAAGTCAAAGGAGTAATCCTGGTCGGTATGAGCCTTGATTCAGCCAAGTGTTTCGCTTCAAAAATGATGATGGGAATGGAGATAGATAGTTTTGAGTATATAGCTCAAAGTGCAATTGCAGAGATGGGGAATATGGTTTGTGCCAATACCTGTACCCAGTTCACTAATATTGGCATAGACGACGTGGACATTTCACCCCCTACTGTACTGATCAGTGATTTGGGAACTGTAAATTTACCAGTAAATCAGACCATAATGGTAAGTTTCAATGTAGACGGAATCGATGTTAATATTTATGTCGGCTTAATGTAACAAGCCGAAAGCCATCTCTCTTTTCTCCCTGGCATTTCCTGGGCATAAAAAAACCTCCAATCCAAATTACCTTGGATTGGAGGTATTGTAAATGACCTGTCACTTTACATTCTTACTTGGTTTCGTTTGCAGCGGCTGCTTCCGCATTGGTAAGGATATTGAACTGGTTCCGGTTGAGCGTTTTAGCCAGCAAAATATTTAATAAGGAGCCTGAATCTCCTCCGGCTACAATATCCGGAGTAATTTTTATGTTTCCTGATGCAATCAGTTTCATTAATTCAATGAGTGCTACGCTTTCCGGTCCTATTGCCGCACGGGTCAAATCATAGGCTTCTGCAGTTGATTTACCAATCGCCAGAATTTTTTCAGCTTCGCCCTGCCCTTCCAGTTTGACTCGACTGGAATTGCCCTCTGCAATCGTGATTGTTTTAATTTTTTCCTGTTCCGCCACTTTAACGCCAATTTCAGCGGCTACAATATCGCCCTGCTTGTTTGCCTGCGCCCGTGTACGTTCCATATCGATCCTTTTTACTTCCGCTTCCCTTTGCTGCGCATACATATCTTGCTGTTGGGCTGCGATAACCTTATTGGTTTGAGTTTCCATCAGCGCTTCCGGAATCTGAATCTGGCAAATCAGCACACTCAGGACTTCTACATGGTATTTCTCCAGTTCAGTTTGGGCTCGCTCCAGTGCTTTCTCCTGCTGTTCATGCCGGTCTTGCAGAAATTTCATAGCTTCGGTGGAAGAAGCCTGGTTACGGAAACTGCTGTCGATAAGCGGATGAATAACATTCTTCACCAGGTTATCGATACTGCCGATCCTTGCCACCATGTATGGAGCCTGTTCCGGCTGCACCCGGATTACAACTTTAACCCCTACCTTAATAATAAAACCATCCTTGGAGGTTACATTCAGAGGATTAAAACTGCCTACACTTGTTTCATCATCCCAATCGATGGTAATATTCGTTGTTTTCACGATAATAGGAATATAGGCCCGCTTGTTAATATAATAAGTTCCCGGACCTACCACATCGAGCTGAATGCCCCGGTATCCTTTTTCCACCACATAGGATTCAATTTTATCCCCGGCCAGATTAGGATCTCCGACAGCGGCACTTTGTTCCGGCTTTTTACCGACATTGGAAATAATGACGGCTACTTCTCCCTCGTTTACCACCGCTGCAGAATCCAGATCCACGGTAAACATATACGGATTGACATAGTACTTGCCGGGAGGCAGGATATCGAGCTGTGGTCCTCTTTGCCCGTGGTTCGCCAGGAACGCTGATGCATTCTGATAGCTGTCATGTCCTGACACAGAGTTTGCAATCAATTCATTGGGCGGTAATGGTTCCCCGTCATTGGCAGTCACCAGACCAACGCTGCCGGAATTAATTACAATGGCCGGATGTTCGATTACTTGAAACATGCGGGTATTAATTCTGTATTTGCCCGGCAGCAGGATATCCAATTGTGGTCCTTTTTGTCCGCCATTTAACAAGAAAGCAGTTCCGTTCTGAAAATTATTGTGATCTGACACTGATCTTGCCAGCAACCGGCCGGCATCGATTGGGACCCCGTCAGTCGATGTTACAAAACCGATACTTCCCTGCGGGATATTGGTATTAGGCTCCAGGCTGACATTAAAGAACTTGGTATTAATACGATAAGTCCCGGGCGGTATAAAATCTGTTTGCGGGCCCTTTTGCCCACCGCTTTTAAGAAACACTTCGGCATCCTGGTAGAAGTTGTGACCGGCAACCGACCTGGCAAAAATGTTACCGGCCGGAATTGCTTCGCCGTCTGCCGCTTCAACGATTCCGATCTCATCCTCGGAAATATTGATGGCCTGGACCTTGGTGATTTTAAATAATCTGGTATTAATTCTAAAGGTCCCGGGCGGAAGATAATCTGTCTGCGGCCCCTTCTGCCCACCGTTACCGAGGAAAGTTTCACCATCCTGATAAAAATTGTGTCCCTCTACCGAGCGGCCAAAAATGTGTCCGGCGGTAAGCGGCGCACCGTCAATCGATTCCACCAGACCAATACTGTCTTCCTCAATGACAATAAAGCTCTGTTTTAAAACCGAGTACAGGAAAGGGAAAAAGATGTGGATGCCCGGGCCGATTGTTCTCGCCTGAACGCCAACCTCGCCGCTCTGCGCAATAACCCGGTCAGATGGCAGTTTTCGGCCGATATATTTTCGTTCCACAATGCCGAATTGGGTACCGCCAATCACCACCAATAGGTTGGATACCCAGGTAAACAGGATAAGTAAAATGATGCCCAACAATACTAAACCGATACTTATTAACGTTCCCATTATTAAGCCTCCCTAAGTAATCTGTGAAAACTATAAAATCACTGTGTTTCATTTATTAATGAAAAGCAATTTCCTAACTGTATATATTTTACCAAATTTGTACAAAGGAATGGGGCTAAAGATTTACTTTTCCACAATCTGACGCCCCGGCGTAATGAGTGTAACCCTACTTTACCCACTCCCCATCATCCGGCACGTACACTTGCCGGGTCAGGTTATTTTCAGCCAAATACCGTTTTAATTCCTGCCGGGACAAGGAACAGTGGTTCCAGGCTTCCATATGAACGACGATGACTTTTGCTGCAGGAGCGTGTTTGCACACCTGAGCGATATCTTCTTTGGTCATGGTAATCGGATCGCCGCTGCTGAACTGGGCCGCCCCAGCAAAACAAAGCACAATCTGTGGGTTATATGTCTCCAGCGCATCCTTAACGTCTGCACACCAGATGGTGTCTCCCGTAATATAAAGAGAAGGTTCATTTTCAGTCTGAAGTACAAATCCGGAAACCAGCCCCATCTTTTCACCTATTTCACCGGTGCCGTGACGCCCCGAAGTCCTGTTGATGTGATTCCGTTCCATTGACTTGGTTTATCGATGCTTTGAATATTCGTAAAACCCGCAGCACGAATCTTTTCTTCATCCACGGGCTGACAAAACAACGGAATATCATGCGGCAGTATTTGCATGGCGGTGTCATCAAAGTGGTCGCGATGGGTATGGGTGACCATAACTGCCTCTGCGTTTGTTAACATTTCCGGATCGACCGGTAAATCCACCAAAGGGTTGTCGGAAGTATTCGCCACTCCCGGAACCGCCGTCATCGTCCTGGCCCCGTTCAACATCGGGTCCAGCAGAATCTTCCGGCCGCCGATATTGATGATAACCGTTGCATGGCGGATAAGTTGAATGTCCATTGCTATACCTCCTGATCTTTTGTGTCACGGGTACATGTCATGAGGACGGACTCTTTGAATACTATTCGGAGTTTTCAAAAACCCCATCCTCCAAGGCTCCATACATTTTTACCCATTATACCGAATTCAACTTATAAATCCCACCGGTTCTTCCGGCAAACTCCTTGATTCATTTTCTCGAGTTTTGCTTTTATTCCATGAAGTACGCCCCTTCATCTCTGGGGGTTTCATTTCTTTTGGTTTCCTGTGTATTCTTGTTGGCTTGGCTGTTCAGGTTTTATATTGTAGACTGAATGAAAGTCCGACAATATTTATTATGTGTACGGTATTTTTTAAAGATACAAAAACATATTAAAAAAAAGAATGAAGTTTAGTTTTTATGAAACGGAAGTGGAATAATCATGGACGATTATAAAGTGATTGAGGTCAAGCAAAACATTTTAGGAAAAAATGATCGGCAAGCAAAATCGTTACGAGAA
>JAGFXV010000078.1 GCA_017861475.1 Bacillota bacterium
CTTTCCCGGTGCGGACTGCTCGATTATTTTAGTGAGATATTCACCTGCACATCCGTGGGAAAAGGTAAAGACGAAGCGGATATCTATGAGACGGCGCATAACTTTTTGGGTACGCCAAGAGAATCGACCTGGGTGTTTGAGGATGCGCTGTACGCGGTAATGACCGCCAAAAAGGCCGGATTTCCTGTAGCAGGGGTCTATGACAAATCTGAGCCGAATACGGCTGCTGTCCGGGCAATGGCAGATATTTTCTTTTATTCATTGGAAGAAACGGAGGATTTTCTGAAATGAAAAAGGTACTTACAATCGCAGGTTCTGATCCCAGCGGCGGCGCCGGAATTCAGGCGGATATTAAAACCATAACCGTGCATAAAATGTATGCCATGAGCGCCATTACGGCACTGACAGCACAGAATACCACCGGTGTTTACGGGATCATGGAGGCGATGCCTGAATTTGTCGGGCAACAGCTGGACTGCATTTTCACGGATATTTTTCCGGATGCGGTCAAGATCGGCATGGTATCGAACAGCTCGATCATTCGGGTTATCGTTGAAAAATTAAAGCAGTACGGTGCCCAAAATATCGTGGTCGATCCCGTCATGATTTCCACCAGCGGCTGCAAATTGATTTCCGATGAAGCGATGAAGGCTTTGGTTACAGAACTATTGCCGATGGGTACGATCATCACACCAAATATTCCGGAAGCCGAAGTGCTTTGCGGCTTTGCCATCAAAGATCAGGAAGGTATGATCCGCGCGGCCAGAAAAATTGCCGAGCATTTTGACGGAGCAGTTCTGGTTAAAGGCGGTCACCTTGTCAATGATGCCATCGACCTGCTTTACGAAAATGACAACGTTCATTGGTATAAATCCGAACGGATCAATAATCCCAATACGCATGGCACGGGATGCACACTTTCATCAGCGATCGCCTGCAATCTTGCCGCCGGGCATACCCTGGACGAGAGCATCAGAAACGCCAAGGAATATCTTACGGGGACGCTTGCGGCCATGCTGGATCTGGGCCAGGGGGTTGGGCCGTTGGATCATATGTACAGGTTGTAAAATAATCCATATTAAATATTATATCCCCATGATGAGAAGCAGAGGGTTCAAGCCCTCTGTTTTTTATAACCGCAGGATTCAGAATGAAATTAATTTGGCAAGCATGGATTATTTGTATAAACAATGCCATTATATAAACATAAATGTTGCTGTTTTACTGGAACGGGGGATGGAGATGGAGAAGTCGCTTAAAGATAAAAAAATATTGGTGGTTGGAGGCAGTTCCGGCATCGGATTGGCTGTCGCCAAATTTGTTTATAAATTGGGCGCCAAGGTGGTCATTGCATCACGAAGCGCTGTCATAAGGCATGATGCTCTGGTAGGAGATGTTGGAGAAAGGATCCAGACTGTATCCTTTGACATTGCATCCGCTCACGAAATAGGATCACTGCTGGATGCTATGAGAAAAATAGATCATCTTGTCATAGCTGTAAGACCTGATATTAAACCGGCCTTGTTTCAGGAAACCGATTTCGACAGTGCCAGGGAAGCCTTTGAAAGCAAGTTCTGGGGTTCATACCGATTAATTCAGGCGGCGTGGAATCAAATCAACCCAGGCGGAAGTATCATTATGACCACCGGCATTGCCGGCGAAAAAGTTTTCAAAGGTTCTTCGACCATGGGTATTATCAATAATGCTCTTGAGACTCTTTGTCGGTCTTTGGCGGTTGAATTGGCACCCATACGGGTTAACGCGGTTAGTCCTGGTTTCGTTGAACCCAAGTCCAGGGAAGTCCAGGAACGTGCTTTGCAGTTCCCAATTCAGAGACTGGCCACCAAGGAGGAAATCGCCAGGGCTTATGTCTATTTAATGACGAATGATTATGTAACTGGAACGACTATGGTAGTTGACGGGGGAGCAAGGTTGATATAGGTAACGTTGGACAGGAGATGGAACAATGACGGATGAAGGCTGGAAAACCAAAGGAGCCGCCGAAAAATACATACAAACAGTTGATGTAGTAGCTCCGGGACGTAAAGAAATTTTATCGATAATTGCACGGCTGGCAGCCCATAAAGCATCGGACATTCCAAGTATAATGGATATAGGCTGTGGCTGGGGGGACGTAACAGAGGAAATCCTGAAATATAAACCGCATGTTTCAGTCGTTATGCTGGATTACTCCGAAGAGATGGTTGGCATCTGCAAAGATAAATTCAAGGATAATCCCAATATTAAAGTAATGCAATATGATTTAAATCAGGGACTGCCTTCCCTGGATATCAAATTTGATGCGGTAGTTTCATGTTTTGCATTGCATCATATAGAATTCGAAAACAGAGTGAAACTCTATACGGAAATAAGAAGAACCCTGAAAGATGAAGGGATATTCGCTAATGGAGACCTTTTTAAAGCTGATTCACCAGTTTTAAATCAATGGGAATTTGATAATTATATAAACTGGATGGCGAAACAGCTTAAAGAAAAACTTGGACAGACATATGAATTTTCTGATTTAAAGACGAGACAACTTGATAACTACAGAATTATGAGAGATATGCCGGGTACCATATGGGATATGTGCACTGATCTGAAGAAGAGTGGTTTTCAATTCGTTGACTGCCTTTGTAAATATCAAAATCTGGCGGTGCTGGCGGCTTCGAATAACTGATGCAGTAATGATAAATATGCGATCATCCACAAAACGGCGGTCGCAACAGACCATAAAGGACAGGGACTGGCTGCCGTAATGTTTAATATGTGGGCTTTTGCCTACATTATTCCATCAAGGTGGATATGATACCATAGCTTAGAATTGGTCATAATCCCAGAGAGCCTCTAATGGCAGATGGATTAGTCCAATTAAAAGAGCTTACAGGCAGTTTGAACATGAGTGACCGATCGAATAGAATATAGCATGTACTACCTACTAAACTGCTCTACTGAATACGAGCAGCAACAGTTTAGAAAGGAGTTATTTTATGTTAAGGAAAAGATTAGTTATTCCGGTATTAGGTTTGTCATTATTGTTTGCAGGGTTGTTTTTAGCCACGAATGATTCGGCCATGGCGGCATCCAACCTTTCATGGGGTTCAAGGGGCACTGAGGTAGTACAACTGCAAGACACCTTGAATAACAAAGGGTACTGGTGCGGAACAGCCGATGGTATATTCGGTGCTGACACCTATAATGCAGTGATAAAATTCCAAAAGGATGCCGGGTTGACTCCGGATGGTACGGTAGGATCTGATACCAGACAAGCGTTAGGAATGGCTGAGGCTGTTGCTTCAAGTTCGGGTTCAACCGTATCAAGAAGTGGTTCCACAACCCCCCGTGGCAGTAAAACTCTCACCATGACAGCAACGGGTTATGATTCATCTTGGGAAAGCAATTATCCGTATTATGGACAGCCGTCCTATATTGGACTTCCATTGGCCAGAGGAATCATTGCAGTAGACCCGAATGTTATCCCGATGGGAACCAGGCTTTATATTGAAGGTTATGGTGAAGGAATCGCTGCTGATCAAGGAGGCGCTATCAAAGGAAACAGGATCGATCTGTTTTTTGACAGTCGCCAGGAAGCGCTTGATTGGGGAATGAAGACCGTAAAGGTTACAATTTTATAATCCAACCAAATCGCGCCGCTTTATGCGGCGCGTTATTTTTTTACTACTTTGGTCCGCATTTACATAAAAAGTGACGGATTTTTAATAGGAGCGGAGGCGTTTACAGTAGTGCAGATGATTTGGTAAAAAGTTATAAATGCTTTAATACCGCAGCAAGATTTGACATAATAGATAAAAGCGATGTGCGGAATCATTGGGTTGGGTGTGATATTAATGTTTTTGAAATCAGTTTCACTTCTCAGAGAAAATATAAAGTCTTTTAAGAATTATCCATTTTCTATTCCAGCCATTAAGAGTCTGGATCAAATTGAGTTTGAAAGTATGGTAACTTTTTTGGTGGGGGAAAACGGTTCGGGAAAATCCACGCTGTTGGAAGCGATCGCAGAGCAGTGTGGTTTTAATACGGCCGGCGGCGGGAGAAACAACACCTATGAAGTGCATGCGGCCAAGTCTGCCCTGGCAGATTATATCAGGCTTTCATGGATGCCTAAAATCACCAACGGTTTTTTCCTGCGGGCCGAATCTTTTTATCATTTTGCCACGCATATTGATGAAGTGGACGATACAGGTTTTAGTTCCTATGGCGGCCGCTCGCTCCACCAGCAATCACATGGGGAATCATATCTGTCCTTGTTTATGAACCGTTTTAAAGGGAAAGCCATCTATTTATTGGACGAACCCGAAGCAGCTTTATCTCCGTCCAGACAGCTGGCTTTTTTAAGGATATTGCATGATCTGTCCCGCAGCGGGGAAGCACAATTTATCATTGCGACTCATTCCCCTATACTGATGGGCTATCCTGATTCAGTTATATTGAATTTTGATGACAGTAAGATCAATGAAATAGAATATGAAATGACAGATCATTATCAGATCAGCAAGTATTTTTTGCAGCACAGGGAAAAGGTTCTGGCAGATTTATTTGAATGACATCGCTCTTTATTCCTTCAGAGGCTGACAGCCCGGACACCAATAAATTGCGCCGCCGAGATAGGCGGCTTTTTGTATTTCTGTACCGCAAACCAGGCACGGTTTTCCCACCGTATTTTTGCTGAGAATCGTTTTATATCCGCCTGTATTGCCAAACAAATCCTTCTCGGTATCGCGGCCTTTAAGCCTGGTCATTTCAGCAAGCGTATCTTTTATGGAGCCGAATAATCTATCCAGCTCTTGCCCGGATAGCGCTCCTGTCTTACGTTTGGGGTGAATGCCGGCATGAAAAAGAATATCCTGCAGCACGCCGTTGCCGAGTCCCGGAATCCGCTGCTCCGTGGCCAGAAATGCCTTGGCGGAGAGTTTGTCGGTATTGGCGGTGTGAAGCGCTGCAAAATAGGCCATATCAAAAGCATCGGTCAAGGGCTGGGGCTTTTCTTTGGCAACGAGGTAGTACTTATTATCGAAATCTCCCGCTTTGAATGCAAAAACCGATCCGTACATCTGTACCGAACAAACCAGAGCACTTTCATCGTCAAACTCAATCAGAAGCTGATGCTTGGGCGGAACTTTGGTTAAATCATCATAATAGCGCAGGTTGGCTCCGTCGCCAAGCACAATACGGCAATCGCCGGCAGTGATTTCAACCATCGCTCCAATGCCGAAACTGTCTCCGATGTTCTGATTGACAAGCAGATTTTCATAATCAGCCGGGTCGCCGTGATAAAAAGCGAATTTGTGGGGCGAGGTGTTGGTGACGACCCTGCGGATCGTTTTGCCGTATACGGTTTCATTCAGTTGCCGGGCGATGGTTGTGCTTTCGGGTATCTCCAGCATGACTGTCAACTCCTTTGTTTATCGATGTTAAAACACAGGAACGAATGGCTTGTCTTGATGAATCCATTTTAACACATATGCTAATTTCGAAATAAACGTCAATATAACAAACTACAGCTCATCAATACCCACCATTCTCATCAAGTAGAGGGCGTTGGTCGTTTTGGATACCCCGGTGCGCAGCTTGTAATCAAATACGATTTGATTGTTTACATAACTCTCCGAAAAATGATAGTTTTCAATGTCGAAGTCCTTATCAGATTCCAGCTCGCCCAATTCAAGGTCATGGGTTGAAACCAGTCCGGCTGCCCCCATTTTACTGAGTTTTTTTATCACAACAGAGGCCCCGATATGTCGATCTCTGGAGTTGGTCCCTTTAAAGATTTCATCCAGTAAGAAAAGTATGGAACAGTTTTTTTCGGCTGCTTGAACAATGGTCTTGATTCTTAACAATTCAGCATAAAAAGAAGAGATCTTTTTCTCCAAATTGTCATTGACCCGCATGGCGGTGTAAATGTCCATAATCGAACATGTAAAGTCGTTGGCACAAACCGGGGAACCGGTGTAGGCCAGAACCAAATTCACTCCCACCGTTCTTAACAAAGTGCTTTTTCCGGACATGTTGCTGCCGGTAATCAATAAAACATTGCCAATTCCTTTTATCTTTAAATTGTTACAAACACGGACATCAGAAGGCAGAAGCGGATGACCCATATTCACTGCCGCAAGATTTTGTTTTGCATCTGTAAATTGCGGGAAGCACCAGTCAGGATTATCATATCGAATGATCGCCAGGCTGGAGATTTCCTCGAAGCTGCCAATTACAGTAATCCAGGGCCGTATGTTCTTGCCGGATTGTTTTTTCCACTTTTCCAGGGCGAACATACAGTGATAATCAAATAAAAAGAGCACATCGATCAAAAAATAAAACAATTGACCATATCTGAAATTCATCATGTCAGCAATGGATGACAGTTTATCAATTTGTTTGGAGGCATGGTTTCCATTTGTACCGATCAGGTTTGATGTAAGCCCGGCCAGATATCCGGATTTGAAATTTTCCTTTTCAATCATAGCCAGTAATTTCTGGAAAGTAACGATTCCGTCTCTATGCAGGTTTATAACTCCATAAGCATCCGAAGATAATCTGAGCCCGATCATGAATAACACCAATTGTATCAACAACATTATTCCTGCTAAATATAAAAAACGGATATCTGAAAAAAATGCCAACAAAAACAAAATCATCGTGACGGTTGTGATTGACCTTATGCCCCAAATAAGCCATGGACGTCTGAATATATGGTTTTCATTCTCTGCCCAAACAAATAAAGACTCGGGATTGTTTCTCCCGTTTTTAATCAAATTGCCCTTCGCCCGAAAATGCTGACGCCAGTCAAGCTTGCCCGCCAGTTCATGAA
>JAGFXV010000079.1 GCA_017861475.1 Bacillota bacterium
ATCCGAATCATTTACTTCCGATCTGAATTCTTCAATCGTCAGGGGCGGATCAAACTGGCACAGATCGATGGTCTGTTCATAAACGTTGCCGGGCAGTGTAAAACAATGATAACTGCCGTTGTCAAGAATCAAGAACAGAGTGATATCAAACTCGATAATAATTCTGACCCGGTTGAAATTCAGAATCTCCTCAGCTCTTACTACCTTCACCTTGAAATCATCAATCGCACTTACATAATGGCCGACTGAATCTGTGAAAACCAATGGTACACATACGAAATCTTCCAGTACTTTGACCTGTCTGGCAATATACTTGGCTTTGACAACTTTGGCAAACAAGTCCAGCCTGCAACCCTCAGGAAATTCACACTTAAGTTCTGACATCTGACTTTCCCCTCCTTTTTCTCTAATATTCTTTGACCTTTCCGGTCTGTCGCAGAAATTTGTCAGGCCAAATTTCTACGATATATTATGAAAAAGAGGGGTAATGTGTGATTAATATGATTACTATTCTGGTATATAAAATAATCAGGCATTGTTAATAAAGAATTCCTTGATCCTTCTGCCCATTTTCTGACGACGTTCTTCCAGCGAATGAATGGGAACAATTTTGGAAGTTTCGCTCTTCTGGTCACTTCGCCTGGCTCTGTCATCTTTTTCAGGATCCTCATGAGCGGCAGATCCAGCCTGCAGCAACTTGATCTGCCGGCTTAATTCTGCATTGATGGTTTCGGCTTTTTGCAGGCTTTTTTTAATACTTAGCAGATTCATTTCATAAATCTTTAATTGCCGGCGCAGGTTAATGTTTTCTGCCAGCAAGGAGTCATTGTAGGCATGGTCCGATTCTGTCAACCTGGCTGGAATTGGTTCATCAATTGTCCCAGGCTGCAGTGTGACTATCTTCTCTCGTAAGGCCAGCAGCCTATAAGTCAAATAATAAATGACGATCAGGTTTTGTCCCTGCATAACCGTGTCCCCGTAAAAATCTGTTATTTCAGCTATATAGCAGAGTTCTTGCCCATCATCCGGTCGCGGCTGGAATTTAGCCAGCGGTATGCGCTCTTTTATTACATCCCTGCGGCTGAAAGGAAGCAGATTACCTCGCTCATCCTCCAGTATGAATAACGTTTCCACATTTACTATTAATTCGGCCGATTTGCCTTCAATTTTAACCTGCCGGGCGCTTATTCTGGTCTTCAGATCTTCGATCCGTTTATACTTTACAGCCGTCGTAATTTCGCGTTTATTTTGACAGGTACATGTTTCAGGCATTCTGGCCACGATCACTGATGACCAGATGGATACTTCATCCTGCATAGGATCATCTCCTTGATGAATAATACGATCAAGCAGCACTGATCATAACGACGATCTGTACTGCCTGTAATATTTATATGGCTTTGGCCGGTTTACTATGTTAATCAATCTAACCTTGTTCCGGCGTGTGAAAAATAGCCCGCACCGAACCTAATTTACCAATATTAGATAATAAGCAAAAAAAAGCTGCGCACCAAGCGCAGCTGCAGTTTGTAATATTTAATTATTCGCCGAAGCGATTTTTATTTCTTCATTTTTTGTGCCATATACGAAAAGCTCCACGGTTTCGGTAAGCACATCAGCATAACTATAGGATACCCGACGGTCTACTTTTCTCTCATTTAGTTTTACGACAAATATATTAGGGTAAATGGATTCGAGTACCCCTTCCTTCTCAATGATACGGTTCCTTCCGCGGTTCGCTTTTAATCTTATCTTGCTGCCAACGAAGGACTCCAGGTCTTTCTTGATTTCCGAGATCGCCCTGGGTGAACTGATCACATTACCACCCTCTTTATTCAATTTATCTTTTAAATAATAACTCAAAAGCATCTCAAAGTCAATAGCAAACAATAAGTATATATAAAAACGAACCACGTGTCAACAGAATTTATGGGGAATTTGACTAAAAGCTCTGACCAAAATGATATAATCTTGCAAAGCCAAATTTTCGGGCCGCAGATTAGGAGCAAGATCGATTGTTTGTAATTTTTCTTCCACGGTACTTTTATCAATTTGAAATAAATTTGTAAGTGAATTCAAAATTGTTTTTCTTCTTTGTTGGAAAAAAATATTTAGTATACGCTTAAAAATGATTTCTTCTTCCGGGGACAGCATTTTCTTTTGTAAAGGAATAAATCTCAATACCGTCGAATCCACTTCCGGACGCGGATAAAAACAATTGCGGGATACATTTATCACATGTTCTACTTTAGCGTAATATGCTGTGGCAATGGTCAATCGCCCATAATCTTTGCTGCCTGGATGGGCAAGGATACGTTCCGCCACTTCCTTCTGCATCATTAACGTGGCTGATTGCAGGTGAGAACAGCTTTCCAACAGTTTGAATATGATCGGCGTGGTAATATTGTATGGAATATTGGCACAAACCTTGTAGGAAACGATTTCTTTCCAGTGAAACGCATCGATCAACGCTGATTCTATATCGGTTTTCAAAATGTCCCGGAAAAGTATCCTGCTGTTTTCATAGCCTGCCAGCGTTTCTTCCAACACCGTTTTAAGACGTTCATCAATATCGATACATAAAAGCCCTCGTCCGCGAGCAGCCAGTTCCCTGCTTAAAGCTCCCAGCCCTGGTCCTATTTCAACAACGTATTCATCTTTGTTTATCTCTGCTGAATCAGCAATCCGGGTCAAAATATTTTGATCGATCAGGAAGTTCTGTCCCAGTCCTTTGCGGGCATGTAAATCGTACCGCTGCATTATATCCTGTACTCCTTTTACTGATGACAGAACCGGCATTTTTATTGCTCCTTTTTGTTAAAAATCATTTTCCTTAATGGAAACTAAAACTTATTATACAACAACACAAAAAATCCTTCTCACAAACAATGTCAGAAGGTTTGATCCATGATCGACAACATTACACCCGAGCCAGGTTGGCCCGGGTGTAATGATCTTTTATTTCATTTGTTCTTTCATCATCCTGCCCAATTCAGCTGCACTGCGAGCATAACTCAGCACCGGTTTGCCCTCTATCAGCCCGGAGGCCACATCATTGATCTTCTTGACCATGTTGGGATCAGTTGTTACCAAAACATCTGTTACTCTTTTATCATTACTTTTGATTTTTTGTTTTACCATATTTTTTACGCTTTTTTGTTTGGCATCAGTTGACATGGATTCTTTATTAAGTGTCAACCCTACCATTACCACAATTTTGCTTGCGCTTTTAGTACTTAATTTACTTGTAGCAGTAGTACTGGTTTTGCTCGATGTATCCATTGCCGCATCTGCGCCGGCTACAACTACTGTGGCACTTATTACCCCGGGTACCGCTTTGGCTATTTCAGAAAAGCGATTGGCCATAATACGCTTATCCGATTCGGTCACCTGGATTGGATTTGAAGGAGTAGTCGTCTTTGGAGCTGTATACGGTTTCTTGGCTTGCTGACAACCTGCACTTAAAATTATTGCGGCAATGAAAACAAATATTAACATTTTCCTTTTCATAATAGTCCCTCCTAAATTTAATAGGTCTCAATTATCTTCATCTATCACCATCTATCACCAGTCTGTTCTTCTTTAAATGTCCAACTTACTATAAAACCATGGGTCAACTTTTGTATTATTCTCTTCGTACTTTTCTTGGATATAGTTTTTAACGATTTTGTCATATTAAATCAAAGTAATATTTGGCAATAAAAAAGCGGAGATTTTTCATCTCCGCTTGGGTCCTTCAGTATTGCTTTAATTCAAAACGTATACTTTTACGGTCCTTCGTCCCCAATTTACACATTGGGAATAACTTTCCATAAACAGATCCACCGCATTACCCCTGATTGCACCACCGGTATCAGCAGCACGTGCATACCCGTAACCTTCAATATATAACCGGCTTCCCAGGGGAATTATACTTGGATCGACCGCCACCATCCCTACACTTGGGGCTAAGCCGGTGGCTGTTCTAAAGCCCGTATAAGTATATGCCGAGGCTTGCATATATTTGGCCTCACGAAAATCCAATCGTTCGCTGCCACGAGATACAGAAGTTATGCTGCCCATGGCAACCACCCGATTCTGAGGTTCCTGTATGGTCTCTGTAGAAATAACCTCTCTCTTTCCTTCTTCTCCATTATAGAATGTGATCTTGATGGTATTGCGTGCCATACCATTCTTGCCTGCCCGGACGGTTTTGGTCAACCCTTTTTCCAAGGTAGGCTCATCAACCCGTTGATCCCCATATGGAATGGGTTGATCTTCGTTTATAATCTGTTCTGTCACTCTGATAACTTCAACTTCCTGATTGGCACTGACCAGGTTACCAGCCTTGGTTTTGATAATATCCTTGTCTCCCAATTGAAATCCAGCCAGACTGACTGCTTTTTCGGCGGTTACCGGAGTAGTATAAATACTTTTCTCCGTTCCATCCGCCACAACCTTCACTTTAAAAGCTCTCGTTACCACAATTTTGGTGTGTTTTTTCACTTTGCTGTCCAGTGATGGTTGCACAAGATCCATTTTACCCAGCTCTATATTGTTCTTTTGCAGAATGTCCTTTACTGTTCCTGAAAACAATACTCTTGTTTGAATGAGCTTCCCATCTGCCGCAATGGTGATTGGTTTTTGCAGTGCAAAAAACATACTCGTCAGTAAAATCCCCAGTGTCAGCAGGCTGGCAATTAGGATCGTGCCTTTTCTTGACCAGGCTAAATCCATATTTTACCTCCCTTAATTGTTTATTCTCCCGCAGGAGAAAGCAATACTGGTTAACCAAAAATAACAAAAAAACAGGCAAAAGTCAAATTTCTTCCCTTATTAATGGCTTTGTTGCCAGTTAATGTTATTCATGATTAACTCCACTCCCTAATAATATATTTAGCATCTTTGCTATATTTTATTCCTGCAGCGGTAAAAAGTTTGCAGAATTATAATTTTTACCATTTCATTTTTCTGCCATTTTATAGTTAATTTCACTCATTTCCAAGCATCCGCCCGAGATCCAGGCATAAAAAAAGCTGCTCAATCAATAAAATAAATACTGATTGAGCAGCGCTGGTATTTGTTTACAGCTAATCTTTGATCCGGTAAACTTTTCGGGCATTTAAATTGGTTAGATAAGCAATTTCATCAATACTTTTGCTTCTCAGTTCGGCCAATTTTGCAGCTACATATTTTACATTGGCTGGTTCATTTAATTTGCCTCTGAATGGTTCCGGAGACAAATACGGACAATCGGTCTCAACGAGGATTTTGTCCAATGGTATTTTGGCGGCAACCTCATGGGCCTTGTTGGCATTCTTAAAGGTTAGAGGCCCGGCAAATGAAATATAAAATCCCAATTTAATAAGTTCATTTGCCATTGGCAGGGCACCGGAATAACAATGCATGATGCCCTGGTTTTTGCCGGCTTTTTCAGCTTTAATGATCTCCATGACTTCCTGGTGAGCATCCCGGTCATGGATCACGATCGGTTTACCGATTTCCTGCGCCATTTTGATCTGCTCACGAAAGGCCTGCCGCTGAATATCGCGCGGCGACAAATCCCGGTAAAAATCAAGTCCGATTTCGCCAATGGCCACCACTCTCTGATCGCGTGCCATAGCAAATATCTTTTCCTTTACATCAGGATTAAGACTTTGGGCGTCGTGAGGGTGGATGCCTACCACGGCATGAACCTGCCGATATTTACGGGCCAATAATAACGCTTCCTGGGAGGAGGCCAGATCATATCCAACGCAGATTATTTTTTCCAATCCCGCATCTTGAGCACGGGTCAAAACTTTCTCCAGATCTCTTTTTAAATCTTCATCCTGTAAATGAGCATGTGTATCTATTAACATTATTTCTCCCTGTTGATTCAATCAACCGCTGCCGTCATTATTCATTCGTCAGCACGTGTTTACTACTGTTATTTGACACGATTGCCGGAAGGCAGGTCGGATTGCAGCATCAATACTTCCAGGTTCTGATGACCTTCATCGGAAGCGGCCAGGATCATGCCCTCGGACATTACGCCTCTTAATTTGCTAGGTTTAAGATTGGCTACCAGTACTACCTTCTTGCCGATCAGTGCTTCCGGGGTATAGTGCTGGGCTATTCCTGACACGACGGTACGTTCTTCTTCTCCGACTTTGAGTTTAAGAATGAGCAGTTTGTCTGCTTTCTCCATCTTTTCACAGCCAATGACTTCCGCTACACGCAGGTCCATCTTGGCAAATTCCTCAATCGTTATATAAGTTTTTTCTTCTTTTACTTCCGCAGCCGGAGCAGTTTTTTCTTCTTTAACAGGCTCGACCGGGGCTTTGTTTTCTTCCACTTCATTCTCCTCCAATGTTTTGATATCGATCCGCGGAAACAAAGATTCACCTTTGCTTACTTTTGCTCCAACCGGGGTCATTCCCCAAACCCCGCCATCTTCCCATGTTAGAGTTTTTTCCGGATCGAAGATATTCAACTGCCGATTGGACCGTTCAATAAGTGTGGGCATGGCAGGTGCCGTAAGCACCAGAGCGATACGGATGGTTTCAACCAAATTGTACATGACCGTAGCCAAACGTTTTTTGTCTGCTTCTTCTTTAGCCAGTTTCCATGGTTCCGTTTCGTCAATATATTTATTGGCCCGGGAAACCAGGCGCGAAACGGCGATGAGATAACCTGAGAAATCAAGTTTATCCAGTTTTTCTGTCGCTTCCCTGAACACCGTGCTGGCCATCTGCTGCAGTTCTTCATCGAAAGTACCTATCTCATCCGCCGCCGGGATAACACCGTCAAAATATTTTATGATA
>JAGFXV010000005.1 GCA_017861475.1 Bacillota bacterium
TTCACCTTTTTTGACGCTCTGGAAGTACGGGGCGGATCAAAGATCCGCCCCGTACTTTATATGAAAGCCCCGGGATATGATCCCGTCAGGCTGTTCAACCGGTTGACTTATGGTTTACTATATGCCGGGGTTTATTTTTAGGTTACATTTAATGCAAAAAAATCCAAATAAAAATCCGCTATGATTCAACTGGTCCTGTGCAACAAAAGGAATGTGATATCGAAAGAAATGATAGTTGTAGAATATTTATAACTGACAAGTTGATAAATATATTGCATGAATTATTCAACTCATCGGGCGTAAATAAAATAATTTAAATATATTATTGCAAATTTATGCATATAAATGTATAATCATATAATCTTAGAGGGGGTTATATTATGTTCAAAATTGCAATCATTGGAGATGGTTATACTGCTGCCGAGCTGCTGCGGCTGATGTCCAGCCATGATCAACTGGAAGCTGTGATGGTCACTTCCACGGATAATATTGGTATAAATATCAATAGACTATATCCCCAGTTGAGAGCCAGCTATGATCTTGTCTGTCAGGCGACCGATCTGGATTTGATAAAAAAACAGTGCGATGCGGTATTTCTGGCACTTCCCCATGGGTTATCAGTTTCCATGGTGAAAGAACTGACCCAGGCAGGTTTGAAATGTGTTGACCTTGGTGCAGATTTTCGCCTTAAGGACGTTACTATATATGAACATTTTTATGAGGTCAGGCATGAGGCACCGGAGCTGCTGAATGAAGCGGTTTACGGACTGCCGGAATTATACCGGGAAAAAATCAAAATGGCTCAGATCATAGCCAATCCGGGATGTTTTCCCACTTCGGCGATTGTACCGCTGGCTCCGTTGCTGGAAGCTAATCTTGTTGAAGCACACGGAATTATTGTTGATTCCAAAAGTGGTGTATCCGGTGCCGGCAAAGCAATGAAATCAACCAGCCATTTTTGTGAAGTAAATGAAGGCATTAAAGCTTATGGCGTGGGAACCCACCGACATGCACCGGAGATTGGTCAGGAACTGAGCCGGGCTGCAGGACAGAAGGTCGGCATGATTTTTACGCCCCATCTGGTGCCGATGAACCGGGGCATTTTAACCACCAGTTATGTGCAGATGTGTCCGGGAGTGTCTGCTTCGCAGATCCGGGAGGCTCTGGAGGACAGATATAGATCGGAATTATTTGTGCAAATTTTGGAACCGGGTGTCTTTCCCAACACCAAATGGGTTTATGGCAGCAATTATATTCATATCGGCATTTATGCTGATGATGAAAGCGGTCAAGTCATTTTGGTTTCAGCCTTGGATAATTTGTGTAAAGGAGCTTCCGGGCAGGCGATTCAGAATATGAATCTGATGCTGGGGATTGAGGAGGCCACCGGGCTGCGAAGTTTGGGCGTTCATCCGTAGCAAAATGGCGAAGGTTAACATACGCTTAACCAACTAAACAAATGTAAAAATTATCCAATTCGGATGTTTCTGCATAGAAAATATAAATGAAGAACTACGATTGATTTGAACAGGAGGGAAAATATGAAAATATTAGCTGGTTCCGTTACTTCCCCGCAGGGTTTCCTGGCCCAGGGGGTATATGCTGGAATAAAAAAGGACGATAAAAATGATTTGGCCATCATTTATTCAGAATATCCCTGTCATGCTGCCGGCGTATTTACCACCAATGTGGTGCGGGCGGCCTGTGTTGATTTCGACCGCCGTCAGCTGCAGGACGGCAAGGCCCGGGCAATTGTTGCCAACAGCGGCAATGCCAACGCCTGTACGGGCGAACAGGGCTGGGAGGATACGATGGCCATGGCTGCATTGGCAGCTGAATGCCTGGAGATTCAGCCGCAGGAAGTACTGGTGGCCTCAACCGGAGTCATCGGGGTGAATATGCCCATGGAGCGTGTACAATCAGGCATCATTGCAGCTGCCAATACGTTAAGTGATGCCGGAGACGCCAATGCTGCCCTGGCAATCATGACGACCGATCTGATCAACAAGGAAATCGCGGTGGAGATCGAGATCGGCGGTAAAACAGCAAGAATCGGAGCAATGGCCAAAGGTTCAGGAATGATTCATCCCAATATGGCAACCATGCTGGGCTTTATCACAACAGATGCTGCGATAAACAGCAATTGTTTAGAAATAATGATAAAAGCGGCGGTGGGCAAGTCTTTCAACATGATCAGCGTGGACGGCGATACCTCCACCAATGATATGGTCCTGATTATGGCCAATGGCCAGGCCGGCAATCCTATCATTGAAGACCCTGACAGTAAAGACGGGCAGATATTTTCCCAGGCGTTGGAGCATATCGCCATCCATCTGGCCAAGATGATCGCCCGTGACGGCGAAGGGGCCAATCATCTGATTGAAGTTCAGGTCAACCATGCGGCTGATGAGGAAACTGCACGTACGATTGCTCGTTCCATCACTTCTTCCAGCTTAACCAAGGCAGCGGTATTTGGTCTGGATGCCAACTGGGGACGGATACTGGCTGCGGCCGGCTATTCCGGAGCAAGCTTCGATCCGGGCCGGGTGGATATTTACTTGGGAGAAGAGATGGTAGCCCGGGACGGGATGGGGCTGGTATTTGATGAAGAGCAGGCCCGCCAGGAATTGGAGAAGGACACGGTGACGATCATCGTTGACCTGAAGGCCGGTGAGTATTCTGCCACAGCCTGGGGATGCGATTTGTCTTATGAATATGTGCGCATTAATGCAGCTTATCGCAGCTAGGCAAGCTGACCGGCACATCTTGGAGGAGGGGACAAAATGATTTTATCAGCGTTGGAAAAGGCAGAGGTGCTGGTGGAAGCACTGCCTTATATAAAAGATTTTTACGGCAAACGGGTGGTTATCAAATACGGCGGTGCAGCCATGACGGAATGTGAATTGAAAATGAAAGTCATGCAGGATATCGTCCTCATGAAATATGTTGGCATGCATCCTATCGTTGTTCATGGCGGAGGTCCGGATATTACCGGAATGCTGGGCCGGCTGAATATAGACACAGCGTTTGTCAACGGCCTCAGGGTCACCGACCGTGCTACCATGGAAGTGGTTGAAATGGTGTTGGGCGGCAAGGTTAACAAAGAGATCGTTTCCGGATTGAATGCTTCCGGGGGCAAGGCCGTCGGCATTTCCGGCAAGGACGGCGGACTGATCAAAGCCCGGCCTATAGATCCCAACGGCAAACTGGGCTTTGTAGGGGAAGTGGAAACCGTTAATCCGCAGATCATTGAAACCCTGATCGAAAATGGTTATATACCGGTCATTGCTCCGATTGGCATAGATGATGAGCAACAAAGCTATAATATAAATGCTGACCTGGTTGCAGCCAGTATTGCAGTTGGCATGAAAGCTGACAAACTGGTGCTGCTGACTGACGTCCCCGGACTTCTTGAGGATAAGAACGACAACAGTTCGCTTATATCCATTCTAAAAGTAAGTCAGGTGCCTGATTATGTTGAGGCTGGAGTCATCGCCGGAGGGATGATTCCCAAAGTAACTTGTTGTGTCGAAGCAGTCACCGGGGGCGTTTCCCGCACCCATATCGTGGACGGGCGGGTGCCCCACTCCATTCTGCTGGAGATCTTTACCAAAGAAGGTATCGGCACCATGGTTGTTAATGAATAACAGATTTCTGGAATAAAAACTAGTAACTTGAAAGATTATGATAAAGAAAAATAACGATTGATTACCGGGAGGAAAATGATATGACGAACAAAGACATCGCCGAGCGGGGGCAGAAGGTGGTTATGAACACCTACGGACGTTTCCCCATCGCTCCGGTCAAAGGTAAAGGCTCTTATCTCTGGGATGCAGACGGCAAACAATACCTTGATTTTGTGGCAGGGATAGCGGTATGCGATTTGGGGCACTGCCACGAGGAATTACAGAAGGTCATCCAGCAGCAGGCGGCAGACCTCTGGCACATTTCCAACATTTACTGGATAGAACCTCAGGTAAGACTAGCTGAAAAGCTGGTTGATATTTCCGGTCTGGACAAAGCCTTTTTCTGCAACAGCGGCGCGGAGGCCAATGAAGGCGCCATCAAACTGGCCCGCAAATATTTCTATCGGCAAAAGGAGCCGGGTCGTAATCAGATCATCGTATTCAACGATTCGTTCCACGGCAGGACCCTGGCTACCCTGACCGCTACCGGACAAAAAAAATACCAGGAGGGCTTTGCACCCCTGCCGGCAGGATTTTTATATGCAGATTACAACAACCTGGCCTCGGTGGAAAAACTGCTCAGCGATGAAACTGCAGGCATCATGATCGAGCCCATCCAGGGCGAAGGCGGAGTCCATCCTGCCGATCCGGTCTTTCTGAACAGTTTGCGGCGCATTTGTGACCGGGAAGGGATCATGCTGATATTTGACGAAGTGCAGTGCGGAGTGGCGCGCAGCGGTCATTTCATGGCTTACCAAAGCTACGGTGTGAAACCTGATATTGTAACCATGGCCAAAGGATTGGGCGGGGGCTTTCCAATCGGTGCCATGCTGGCTACCGACAAAGCTGCCAGCGGTTTTGCCCCCGGTGACCATGCTTCCACTTTTGGCGGCAATCCTCTGGCAACAGCTGTTGCCGATCGTGTAGTTGAACTTGTATCTGCACCGGTTTTTTTGGATAATGTTAATAAGACGGGAGGATATCTCAAGGAGTCTCTTGAATCAATCAAAGATGAGAGAATTGTCGCCGTAAGAGGCAAAGGCCTCCTGCTGGGCGTTGAATTCAGCGCTCCAATCAAGGATCTGGTGACGATCTGCATGCAGAACGGCCTGCTGCTGTTAGGCGCGGGGGCAAACGTGATGCGTTTCGTTCCTCCCCTGAACATAAATGAAATCGAAGTTAATCAGGCTGTGAACATTTTCAAAAAATCCCTGCAGGAATGGAAAGAGTAGGAGGACTGAGGCATGGAAGTCAATCAATCACTAAAGGGCAGAGACTTTATCAGTCTGCTTGATTTCAGCACTGATGAAATTGCCCTTATACTGGAGACCGGTTTGCAGCTTAAAAAAGAACAGAAAGCCGGGATTCCCCATCCGGTATTGGCCGGAAAGACGCTGGGGATGATATTTCAAAAAAGCTCCACCCGCACCCGGGTCGCATTTGAGGTAGGAATGTATCAACTGGGCGGGCATGCCCTTTTCCTCAGCCCGCGCGATATCCAGCTGGGACGCGGAGAAACTGTCAAAGACACCGCATTGGTGCTGGAGAGGATGTTGGACGGAATTATGATCAGGACTTTTTCCCATGATGAAGTTCTGGAATTAGCCCATTGGGCTTCGATACCGATCATCAATGGCCTGACCGATCTGCTGCATCCCACCCAGGTGATTGGAGATATGATGACGATCATTGAAAACAAAGGCAGCCTGAAAGGCATCAAACTGGCCTTCATCGGCGACGGCAACAATGTAGCTCATTCACTGCTCAATGGCGGTGCCAAGACCGGCATGGATGTTGTCATTGCCTGTCCGAAAGGATTTGAACCGGATGCCAGGGTACTGAGTCAGGCCCAGGAAGCGGCCCTTGCTACCGGTGCCAAGCTGTGGGTGGTGGAAGACCCGTTTGAGGCTGTAAGCGGGGCCGATGTAGTTTATACTGATGTCTGGGCCAGCATGGGACAGGAAGATGAAGCGGCAGAAAAAGAAAAGAAGTTCCTGCAATATCAGGTCAATCGTGAGCTCATGAGTCATGCCCATAAGGATGCCATCGTCCTGCACTGTCTGCCCGCCAAACGGGGCAAGGAAATTACCGACGAAGTAATGGACGGACCGCAGTCAGTCGTATTCCCGGAAGCGGAAAACCGGCTGCATGCGCATAAAGCAATCATGGCATTGGTTATGTAAAATACGCAACAAACATCAAAGCACAATATCAAAGGAGGCAAACATTTTGGATAAGGTAGTACTGGCATATTCGGGAGGACTCGATACATCGATCATCATTCCCTGGTTAAAAGAAAATTACGGTTATGAGGTCATCGCTTTCTGCGCGGATGTAGGCCAGGGCGATGAACTGGCTCCGGTCAGGGAAAAAGCGCTGCGCTCGGGAGCTTCCAAAGTATACATCGAAGATCTGACCGAAGAATTTGTGACCGATTATGTATTTCCGGTTTTGAAAGCCGGAGCCATCTATGAAAAGAAATATCTGCTGGGTACGTCATTTGCCCGTCCGTTGATGGCCAAGAAGATGGTCGAGATTGCCGAAAAGGAAGGCGCAGTAGCGGTCTGTCACGGCGCCACCGGCAAAGGCAACGACCAGGTACGCTTTGAGCTGGGGGTAAAAGCTTTCAACCCGGCGCTGAAAATAATTGCTCCCTGGCGGGAATGGAATATTAGATCCCGTGAAGACGCGATCGATTATGCCAATGATCATGGTATTGAAGTGCCGGTCAGCAAGGATAAAATCTACAGCCGTGACCGCAATATCTGGCATATATCTCACGAAGGCGGCGACCTGGAAGACCCCGCCAATGAGCCCAAAAATGAAATGTATATGCTGACTGTTCCCCCGGAGGATGCCCCCGATGTGCCTGCCTATGTGGAAATAACTTTCGAACAGGGCATTCCGGTGGCCATCGATGGCAAGAACATGAAACCGGTGGAACTGCTGACCGAGCTCAACCAACTGGGCGGTGCCAATGGGGTAGGGATCGTATCATTGGTGGAAAACCGTCTGGTGGGCATGAAATCACGCGGCGTTTATGAGACGCCGGGAGGCACTATTTTATATACCGCCCATGAAGAACTGGAACGGCTGACACTGGATCGCCGCACCCTGCAGTTCAAGGAGCAGATGGCAGTCAAATATGCCGAACTTGTTTACGACGGCAATTGGTTTACCAAGCTCAAGGCGGCCATGGACGCATTTGTTGACGAGACTCAGAAGAATGTGACCGGCAAGGTAAAGGTGAAATTGTACAAAGGCAGTTGCATAGCGGTGGCCTCCGTTTCGCCCTATTCACTCTATCTGGAAGATCTGGCTACTTTCAGCGCGGACGACATCTACAGCCACAAGGACGCCGAAGGATTTATTAATCTCTTTGGTCTGCCTCTCAAGGTTCAGGCCTTGCTGAATCAAAAGCTGTCAGGGGAGAAATAGTCGACAGAAAGTCATAAAATATATAAAGCAGAATGAAGCAGAGGAGGAATATTTCCGACTCTGCTTTAATATGTCTATCAATCAATGAATAAAGAGAGCAACTGCGAATTTGCAAAAATAAAGACGTAATCTAAGCTTTTTTTTCATAAAATTGTCCATAATGTATGATTAAGCACTTGCTATTTTCCATGCAGAATAGCATAATAAATATACTTCATCTAGTGGTTAGTAAAAGTATAAGCAATATATGTTGTGGTTATTATTTGAAAATGCAAGGAGGATGGGCATGGACATAAGCAAGATTAAAAAAAGAGACGGACGCATCGTACCCTTTGAAACAGACAAGATCGCGCAAGCGATTTTTAAAGCCGCCAGGGCTGTAGGAGGCAAGGATTTTAATGCTGCCAAGGAACTGGCGGATAAAGTTATAGAGATAGCTCAGTATGTAGACGATGATGAAATCGCTACTGTAGAAGGAATCCAGGATCTGGTCGAGAAAGTACTGGTTAAAAACGGACATTACAAGACGGCCAAAGCTTACATACTCTATCGTAAGCAGCATGATGATATCCGCAAAGCGGGCCAGCTCTTTCTTAACAACAAGATTATCGCTGATTATCTGGAGAAAAATGATTGGAGAATCAAAGAAAATTCCAACATGACCTACTCCCTGCAGGGAATGAATTTTCATATTTCCTCGTTGATCGTCTCCCAATACTGGCAGGATCAAATTTACACTCCGCAAATGAAAGAGATGCAGAGCAGCGGTGATTTTCACATCCACGACCTGGGCATCCTGGGCGTCTACTGCGTGGGCTGGGATATTCATGACCTGCTGATGGAAGGTTTCAAAGGCGTGCGCGGCAAGGTTGCCAGCGGCCCGGCCAAACATTTCCGCTCCATTCTGGGCCAACTGGTCAATTTCTTTTTCACATTGCAGGGGGAAGCGGCCGGAGCACAGGCATTCTCCAATTTTGATACCCTTTTGGCTCCTTTCATTTATTACGATAACCTGGATTACAAACAGGTCAAACAGGGGCTGCAGGAATTTGTTTTCAACATGAACGTCCCCACCCGGGTGGGTTTCCAGACTCCTTTTACCAATATCACCATGGATCTCAAAGTGCCGGAGTTCATGAAGAATGAGCCGGTCATCATCGGAGGCCAGTACATGGATAAGACCTACGGTGAGTTCCAGGCGGAAATGGATATGCTCAACCAGGCTTTTGCCGAGGTAATGATGGAAGGCGATTGCGAAGAAAGAGTATTCACTTTCCCCATTCCGACCTACAACATTACCGAAGATTTCGACTGGAGCAACTCCAATTACGATAAAATCTGGGAGATGACCGCCAAATACGGTATCCCCAACTTCTCCAACTTCGTTAATTCAGACATGAATCCGGAAGACGCGCGCAGCATGTGCTGCCGTTTGCGCCTCGACAACCGCGAACTGAGAAAACGCGGCGGTGGGTTGTTCGGAGCCAATCCTCTGACCGGATCGATCGGCGTGGTTACCATTAATATGAGCAGGCTGGGTTATCTTTCTCAAAGCAAGGAAGAATATTTCAGCCGTCTGTCTGATATTATGGATGTTGCCCGCGACAGTCTGGAGATCAAGCGCAAAGTCCTGGAGAGCCTGACTGATTCCGGCCTCTATCCATATTCACAGTTTTATCTGCGGGGCGTCAGGGCTGCCACCGGTCAATATTGGAAGAACCATTTTTCCACCATCGGTCTGGTAGGCATGAACGAGTCCTGTCTCAATTTTATAGGCAAGAACATTGCCAGTCCGGAAGGACTGAAATTCTCCAAGGAAGTCATGGATTTCATGCGGGACCGTTTGGTAGAATACCAGGAAGAGAGCGGCAACATTTACAATCTGGAAGCAACGCCGGCGGAGGGTGTATCCTATGCGATCGCCCGCAAGGACAAGGAAGCCTATCCAAAAATCATCGTTGCCAATGAAGAAGAATTTAAAAAGGGTGCGGAACCATACTATACCAACTCCACCCAGCTGCCGGTCAAGTATACCGATGATCTGTTTGAGGCGCTGCAGATCCAGGATGAACTGCAGACCCGCTATACAGGCGGCACCACTTTCCATATCTTTCTGGGAGAGTCCATCTCCTCGGTGGAATCGGTCAAAAAGCTGGTCAGCAAGGTCTGCAATCAGTTCAAGCTGCCTTATTTCACAGTTACTCCGACTTTCAGCATCTGCCCCAGCCACGGTTATCTGAGCGGGGAAAAATACAGCTGCCCCATCTGCGAGGCCGAAGGCAAAGAGACAGCTTGCGAAGTGTATTCCCGGGTAGTGGGTTACATCCGTCCCATCGACCAGTGGAATGCCGGCAAACAGGAGGAGTTCAAGGAAAGAAGATTGTTTGACAAGGCATTGTCCAATTAATTATTAAACCGTAATAATCAAGCTCCCCGCATCTGCAGGGAGCTTGTATTTTTATCTGATCTCTGCCGAACGTATCGGCGCTAATGGGTTTGACGGTGCTGAAACAGTTCCTTGCAACCCGGGAACAGCTTTCCTTCAGCAGGCCATATTATAGTGCTGGCTCGCTTTCAGGCACTGGCTGAACGACCTTACGCTGCAGGGAAAACTGATTTGAAGCCGGCTCGTAATCAATCAAATCCATGGCAATTAGACCGGAGTTGGGAATTAGATAAGCGATAACGGCTGAATATGCCTTTCCTTCTTCCGAGTACAACCCTCGCAGACCGGCTGCACCAACCGTACCGGGATTAATAAAAACGGAACCTTGCTGTTGTTTCACCTGCAGTTGATGGTTATGACCGGAAACCGTTACGCTGGCCAAGGACATCAATTTTAATCCCAAACTGTTGTTATGCACGACCAGAATGTCAGGACGGTCCTGCTCCTTCAATGCGGTACGGATGTGTAAAGCTTCATCAGCCATTATCTGCTGCCCTTCCTCTGTATTTTCAAATTGGACTGCTGTTGAATCGTCCAGTGGATCAGCAAAACCGGTTACTTTAATACCGTAAATCGTAACTATCTGTCCATTTAAAACTGTAAAATTATTTAATTTCTTGACAATATCAATAATTTCCGGATTGTCATGATTACCAGCCACAAATAATTGAGGGATTTTAATATCCTCCAGTTCCTTGATTGCCTCGAACTCTGTGGCTGTGCCAAAATCAGTCAGATCACCGGCATTAATCATAAAGTCAACTTGAAAACGTTCCGCCGTACTTTTTATGAATTCTACACCCACCGGATTGGAGTGCAGATCACTGACCAGCAAGACCTTGACAATTTTTGGCTGATCTTCCGCATTAGCCATTACCATCAGGTTATCTGCGTTGATAAAAAGTTTTCTGAAGTTGGTTACGATTTTGTCTGTGTTTTCTTTTACTGCATGTAAATCGGTCAAGGAATTACTGACAAATTCCATTACAGAAGGAGCCATACTGAGGACACCTTTGTATTCGGGTTCATTAAATGCTTGAGAATCATATGTGCTAACGGCATAAGCAACCGGAACGGAAAGCAATACCGTGCATAATAGTGCATGGAGCAATGCCGTTTTAAAGTTCGTGCGCCACACCACCAGGATGACCAATAATGCAATGATTAATGCAATCACAAACTGGCGCAGCGCAAAAAAATAAACGGAATCTTTGATACCTTTTTGCAGGCGCAATAATAAGTTCTTATTGTCGGGGGTATTGGTCAGTTGATCTTTCAGAAAGTCGCTGTCGATCTGCTCCAACGTTAAAATTAATTTTACCGGGCCTTGGTGCGTCCTGGCTGTAATCACTCCGAAAGGGGGAAAATGCAATTCAGTAATGCCGGTTCGTGATGGTGCTAGTGCGGCTCTGACTGTGATTCCATCAATATCGATGGAGATGTAACCAAAAAACCAAACAGCTAACAAGGCTGTAATCAAGCCCGTAGAAAATATGCCGGCGGTTTTTATGAAGGAGTGTGTTTTTACAAAAGCAAACAATTTATTGTAAAAGCCCATAGTGAGCCCTCCCCAAGCATGTTTCTTTGTCCAGTATTTCATTCAAAATGGCGATACGTCAATGTTATTGATTTCCTGAATAAATTGGTTTTCCCAGCTTAAAGGCAAGCAGCACGGTCGTGTTCCCGTTAGCAGCGATTTTCTGATAATGAGGATATCTTTTATTTACGAGTATTTATAATGGGATAATCTTGTGCCAGCTTGACCGGCAGGCCAGGATTGATTATATTGTCTATACAGGAATGATTTTATAACCGGTCGCCAAACAGTCTGGATGCAGACTGGATGGCAGAGAAATTGAATATCCGGGACAGGTGTTTGCCCTGTGGGGCGAGCTTAATAGGGAAGCCGGTGTGAATCCGGCACGATCCCGTCACTGTGAGGGTGATGCTTCTCAAAATATGCCACTGGCAGCCAGATTGCCGGGAAGGCTTGAGAATGCAGATGAGCCCGAGTCAGGAGACCTGCCTGTACCGTTCATCAATCAACCCTACGGAAGATAGGACGATGAGGCTAAATTTGATGCCGCTGCTCCTTCCTTTGGGAAGGAGTTTTTTGCTGCTTGGACCCGGTTTGTGCGGATGGGCGATGCCAATAATAATTGTCAAGGAGAATGGCATGAAAAAATTTATGAACTCAAGAATATTGGCTGCTGTACTGATCATGATCATGGTGTTTACGCTACCGGTCTCAGCCCAGAATGATGCCGGACGTACTGAATTGCAGACGACGCTGCAATCAACCTCCGCCTGGCTTCTGCGGTATGTACCTCAGCCGACCAGCGCAACTGTGGGCGGTGAATGGGCAGTGCTGGGGCTGGCCCGGTCGGATTGCGATGTCCCCCCGGACTGGTATGATAGTTATTACATTCGTTTGCTTGCGGTTGTGCAGGATGCGAACGGGGTTCTCAGCACCAGAAAATACACAGAGTATTCCCGGGCGATCCTGGCGCTGACTGCCCTTGGCAAAAATCCGGCTGATGTGGGCGGCTACAACCTTTTGACCATGCTGGGTGATTATGAGAAGGTTCTGGCCCAGGGCATCAACGGTCCAATATTTGCTTTGCTGGCGCTGGATAGCGGTGATTATGATATACCCGTCTGCACAGGAGCGCAGCAACAGGCCAGCCGGGAGATGTATATCGACGCTATATTGAGCCGGCAGCATGATGATGGCGGCTGGAGTCTTGGCGGAAGCGGGTCCGAACCTGACGTGACCGGTATGGCGCTGCAGGCTTTGGCCGGATATCAGTCCATTCCCAAAGTAAAAGACGCCATTGACCGCGGCGTTTCCTGTCTGTCCGGCCTGCAGAACGAGACGGGCGGTTTTGCCAGCGGGGGAACTGCCAATGTTGAGAGCACGGTGCAGGTGATGATGGGGCTTTGTGAATTGAAAATCGATCCTCAGGGCAGCCTGTTCACGAAAAATGGACATACACTGCTTGATAACCTGCTTGATTATTATGTCACGGGCGGAGGATTCAAACATACCACTGCGGCGACCGCCCCTGACATCATGGGTACGGAACAGGGATTTTATGCCCTGGCCGCCTATCAGCGTTTTCTCAATGGACAGAACAGTTTTTATGACATGTCGGATGTTAAGGCATTGCCGGGCACGCCACAGGGCAGTACAGGGCTGGCGGGTAAAAACGCTGACGTCAGAGCTGTTAAAGTCATCCAAAACAGCTACACTTTTGACGATATTCAAGGACTGGAGTCGCAGCCGGCGATTGAGGCTTTGGCGGCCCGCGGGATCATTAACGGAGCCGGGTCAAACACGTTTGAACCTGACCGGAGTATGACCAGAGCAGAATTTGCAGCCATTGTGGTGCGGGCTTTGGGGCTGACCCCGGTGGCTGAAAAAATATTTGCAGATGTGGCGGAGAACAGCTGGTATGCGGGCTATGTCGGAACAGCTTATAAATATGGAATCGTATCCGGTACATCATCATCCACCTTCACCCCGGAGGCAACCATTACCCGCGAAGAAGCATCGGTAATGACTGCACGTGCTGCGGGGCTGTGCGGTTTGGATATCGCCATGAACGACCAGGCCATCCGCGATATGCTGGCCCAATTTGCCGATTATACGACCAGTTCCAACTGGGCCAGAGCATCCCTGGCCTTCTGTTATCAGCAGAATATTTTATCGTCGGAGGATGTTACTATGAAGCCCGGCATTGCCATCACCCGGGCAGAAATCGCGGTCATGCTGTACCGAATGCTGGGACAGGCGGAATTGATGTAACAGAAAGTGGATGAAACAATTGCAGCAAAAATATAAAAATAAAATTATTATGATCGGAGCCGTGCTTGCTCTGCTGGCCCTGGCTTTTTTCTGGGGCGGCAGTCCGGGAGGCAAAGAAGAACTCAAGGTACCGCATCCATCCGCAGCGGTGACGGGCAGTGAGAACGGTGCCAATGCGAATGCTCCTTTAAAAGCTTCGGGCTCAATGCCGCAAGCGGATCAGGAATCATCTGCTGTGGTTGAAACCGCCAAAGCGCAGACAGCAGCTAAACAGAAACTGCCGCCGCCGGTGGAACCGAAGGAGAACCAGGGTGTCAGTACCGCCGCAACCTGTACCCTGTCGGTGCGATGCACGACCATTCTGGATAACCTGGACAGGTTTGATAATAGCAAATTGCAGATACTTGCAGCGGACGGAGTTATTTTTCCCGCCACCATGGTCACTTTTAATCAGGGTGAATCGGTGTTTAATGTGCTGCAGCGGGAAATGAAGAAAGCCGGTATCCACCTGGAGTTTACGACTGTGCCGGTTTATAACTCCAACTATATCGAAGGGATAGGCAATATCTATGAACTGGATTGCGGAGAGCTTTCCGGCTGGGTATACAAGGTCAACGGCCTGGTGCCCAATTATGGCTGCAGCCGCTATCAACTGCAGGACGGCGATGTCGTTGAATTTGTCTATACCTGTAATATGGGCCGCGATGTGGGCGGCTACAATTTCCGGGAGGAATAATCCATGCAGGACGCTTTTTCGAATCGGCATCCGCTGATCAATTTTATATATTTTACCGTGGTCATTTTATTTTCCATGTTTTTAATGCACCCGGCCTGCCTGGTGATTTCACTTTTGAGTGCCTTCATTTATTCACTGTACCTGAAGGGGAAAAAGGCGCTGCGCTTTTTTCTGCTCGGCATGGTGCCGCTGCTGTTCGTTACTGCGTTGCTCAATCCGCTTTTTAACCACGCGGGCGTGACCATTTTGTTTTATCTGCCCGGCGGTGGCAATCCGGTGACACTGGAGTCAATTGTCTACGGGCTGGCTGCGGCCACCATGTTCGTGACGGTCATCGTCTGGTTTTCCTGCTTTAATGCCGTCATGACATCGGATAAATTCATTTATTTGTTTGGAAAAATCATCCCGGCACTGTCTCTGATCCTTTCCATGGTGCTGCGCCTGGTGCCGCGTTTGAAGGCCCAGGGCAGAATGATTGCCGATGCGCAGAAATGTGTGGGGCGGGATGCAAGCAGCGGAAATTTCCTGCAAAGGGCGGGCAGCGTCGTCCGGATCACATCGATTATGATCACCTGGTCGCTGGAATCGGCCATTGAAACGGCTGACAGTATGAAATCAAGGGGTTTCGGTCTGCCGGGACGCACCGCCTTTTCCATATATCGTTTTGATCACCGTGACCGGTTTATCCTCATCATCATGCTCCTGTTGGCAGGAACGGTTCTGACCGGATTGGTGACCGGGGTGACAGGCGCGGATTATTTTCCTGCGCTAAAAATAGCATCATTAACTTCGTTGAGCCTGATTTTCTTTGCCTCATATGCGGGGTTGGGATTGCTGCCGGTAATGATAAACGGATGGGAGGATGCCAGATGGAAGCATATCAAATCAGCGATCTGAGTTTCACTTATCCGTTGAAAAAGGAACCTGCGCTGCAAAATATCAACCTGTCCATTCATCCGGGTGAGTTTATCACCCTCTGTGGCCGATCGGGCTGCGGCAAAACCACTCTGCTGCGTCATTTGAAAACAGTGTTGACGCCCCATGGTGATAGAAGCGGGCAAATAATGTTCAACGGCATTCCGCTTGCAGAAGTTGATCAGCGGGCACAGACGCAGAACATAGGTTTTGTGATGCAGAGCCCCGATAACCAGATCGTTACCGATAAAGTCTGGCATGAGCTGGCCTTCGGCCTTGAAAGCCTGGGCTATGATACTGCAGAGATCCGTTTGCGGGTGGCAGAGATGGCTAATTATTTCGGCATCCAAAACTGGTTTTTTCAAAATGTCAGCGAACTTTCAGGCGGACAGAAACAACTGTTGAATCTGGCTTCCATCATGGCCATGCAGCCAGCAGTACTGATCCTGGATGAACCGACCAGCCAGTTGGACCCCATTGCGGCCTCAGATTTCTTGTCTACCGTGAAAAAAATAAATCAGGAACTTGGCACCACCATAATCATGACCGAGCAGCGGCTGGAAGAAGCCTTGCCCCTGTCAGACCGGGTGCTGGTGATGGACAAGGGCCAAATGATCAGCGATGCATCTCCCCGGGAAACGGGAGAAAAGCTGCGTGAATGGCATCATGATATGTTTCTGGCCATGCCGGCCCCGATGCAGATTTATGCCGGCCTGGAAAGCAGTCTGCCTTGCCCCGTAACGGTACGTGAAGGGCGCAGGTGGCTGGATTCTTGTGATTCATCTCCGCAACAGCTGCCCCAAAAGAAAGCAGTCATGCCATTACCGGTGGTTGGTTCGAGTGATACTCCCGCCATCGAATTAAAGGATGTCTGGTTCAAATATGAGAAAAACAGACCTGAGGTTATAAAAGGGCTGTCCCTGACGATTCAGAAGGGTGAATTCTATGCCATCGTTGGGGGCAACGGCACCGGCAAAACGACCGTCCTCAACATTATCGCCGGAATTCTAAAAGCCTATCACGGTCGGGTATTTTTATACGGCAGCCAACAGACTGCAGGCCGCCGCCGGGACGGTCATGGGATCAGACTGGGCGCGTTGCCCCAGAATCCACAGGCGCTTTTTGTAAAAAAGACAGTAGCGCTTGATCTGAAGGAAATACTGGATGGTCAGGGGCTTTCCCGGGAAGAGCAGCAGCAGAGGATCGATGCGGTGGCTGAACTTGTAGATATTACCGAACTGCTTGCCATGCATCCCTATGACCTGTCATGCGGCGAGCAGCAACGGGCGGCGCTGGCCAAGGTGTTGCTGCGGGAACCGGAAATCTTGCTGATGGACGAGCCCACCAAAGGACTGGACAGTCATTTCAAAATAAAACTGGCCGGTATTCTGAAAGAACTACAGGCCAAGGGGATCACCATCGTGACCGTCTCCCACGACATTGAATTTTGTGCCCGCTATGCTGACCGCTGTGCGCTGCTCTTTGACGGTTCAATTGTAACCGAGAATAGCGCCCGGACGTTTTTTGCCGGCAACAGCTTTTATACCACTGCGGCCAACCGGATGGCCAGACATATCTTTCCCGATGCCGTAACGACAGAGGATGTGATTGAAAAATGCAGAATCAGGATGAAGCAAGCCGGCAATTAACCGGTAATGCTGATACTGGCCGGGCAGCCAGGCTGCCAAGTAATATTTCCAAACGTACGCTCATAGCAGCAGGGCTGATCCTGCTGGTCATTCCGGCTGTAATTGCCCTGGGAATGGTTGTACTGGAGGATCGTAAATATTATTTCGTCAGTTTGCTGATCATTATCTGCGCCATGGTCCCCTTCGTAATGATTTTTGAACACCGTCGACCGCAGGCCAGAGAAATCGTCATCATTGCCATGCTGGCCGCCCTTGCGGTGGCTGGACGCTCGGTGGCCTTTATGCTGCCCGGTTTCAAGCCGGTCATTGCCCTGGTCATTATTACCGGGGTATGTTTTGGTGGGGAGTCCGGGTTTCTCGTCGGCGCAATCACCGCTTTTGTGTCCAATTTTTTCTTCGGGCAGGGACCATGGACGCCGTGGCAGATGTTCTGCTTCGGGATTATAGGC
>JAGFXV010000080.1 GCA_017861475.1 Bacillota bacterium
CTTGTTTATGGCAGTAGTCGTTACAAGTCCCATTTCTTCCATTAAAGAAGTTGTCCATTTGGCGGGTTTAATCGCCTGATCATACCTGGCCGCCAGCTTAATAGCCCCCAATTCAGGGATAATGCTGGCCAGATCGACCGGAATATCCACGTCCGGGACATTTTGAATAAATCCAAAAGGTATTTGCCGTTCGTCAGCTTTATTCACCAGCATATCCAAGGCTGTTCCCCCGTCCTGGTTGTAGAATACGCCCCGGAAATCGAAAGGCGTATTGCAGGTAAAGCCTACAATCGAAAAACCGCCTTCCTGGCAGGAACCTTCCACCAGCGCAGCTCCAAAATCTGTTCCCGGGGCCATTTTTTTGGCTGCTGCCATACCTTGCGGGCTTCTGGCCAATTGTTCCATTTTGGCAAAAGCGTTTTGAATGTAAACAGGCTGCAAACCGGGCAGGTCTCCGCCGATTAAAAGCAAGGCATCTGCCAGGCGATCTTCACTGCCATCTTTCAGAATTTGGTCCGCGGCAAATTGGATGCACTCATCGAAAATCCCCCCCTGATCAGGGAAAACGCCCTTTATGGCATGCGGTTCGGGGAGGCGGTTCAGAAATTCATTAAAGTAATTCCGGTCGCCGGTCTGGTTGTAACAGATCCATACATCCCCGCTATCTGCTGCGAGGCAAGCTTCAAGCACATCCAGTAAAAAAGCCTCATAAAAATCCTTGGCTTCCTCGGGCGTCAATATGCCGCCTCTTTCAGTCGTCAACCTGGTTTTGATATCTCCAACTTTGGGTACTTTTGTGAACACAATAACGGCTTTGCGCATTTTCTTTCCTCCTCTAATCCATCAATGCCCAGCGATCTTTTCGTCCCTAAAACGACGCGCATATTCAATAACAACATTAGCGACTCCCTCGGCGTCATCAATGGAGTAGCAAGGAACACCGATTTCCCATGATATATCACTGGCAATAGCCAGCAGTTCTTCCGGTTCACACAGGAGTTCCGAGCTCACTTCCGACCTTGAGACCTCAATTTTAGGTTTGTTGCTGCGTTTAAATCCTTCGGTCAAAATGATATCTACCTCGGGCAGGGTGTCGATTACTTCGTCCAGCGACTTTTCAACCTGCACCTTTTCGATGATGGCTACCTTTTCCGGCGATGATATGGCGACAACATCTGCTCCGGCCTGCGACATCTTCCAGGTGTCCTTGCCGGGATGATCCATCTCAAACTGGTGGGCATCGTGTTTGACAACGGCCAATTTGTAGCCTTTGGCTTTAATATTGCTGATCACTTTCTCCAGAAGAGTGGTTTTTCCGGAGCCCGATTTGGCTACAAAGGAAATAACCGGTGTATATAAATTCTTTTGGTCCATTTCTGTTTCATCCCTCTCGTTTACTATTTATCAAATATCTGTTTTTTACCGGTCAATCCGGGCAGCTTCAGCTTCAGTTACGCGCGTTTTCGCATGGCTAATAGAGTTTCATAATCCTCCGGTGTATTCAGGTTATAAAAAACATCCCCGGTCTTACCGATGCCGGCCAGTTCCTGCTCCCCTATTTTCAACACCCTTACATTCTTATAGAACTGAAAAACCTGACGAATTCCCGCTGCCAGGTATTGTTCGATCGCCTGAAGACAGGAGCGGGAATAGACTGCACATAAGGGTTCCCAGGAACCGTTAACCTCGGGGGCAATAACGTCATAACCTTCATCCGTCCTGTTCAGAAGATATTTTGCCAGATCGGCACTAAATAAAGGCATATCCCCGGCAACGACAAACGAATAAGGATGGCTGGCAGCTTTGAGACCGGCATGAATGCCTCCCAAAGGCCCAAGCCCCGAAAATATATCCGGCACTTCAAGTGTTCCCTGGAGGTTATATTTATTGGATTGATTACTGGCGATGATTATTTCGTCAGTTACTTTACCAAGTTCCTTAACCGTCCTCTCGATTAAAGTCTGTGTTTCTATGGACATCAAAGTCTTATCCTGGCCCATTCTTGAGCTGCGTCCCCCCGCCAGTATGATGCCGCTCACTGTCACCCGGTTCACCTCCCCAGATTCGCACAGGCGATTGATTAGTTTAGATGTTTCGTACCGGACTGCATGTCCCGGGGATCAAACATGGTAATTTTCGCATGATCCACCAGATACTGCGTTGCCTTATGCATTTTAAGCTCCAAAGTTATCCGCTCGAACATCGGACCCACCTTTGTTTTTAGTTCCTCATAATCATTCGCATCCATGTTATACTGGCGGGCAAACTCAAATACCCCATTGCGCTGCTCTTCTTCATTAATGTCAAATCCCATATCTTTAACCAATTTCTCGAGCAAGTATTCTATTTTCACGCTAAGTTGAGCATCAAGCCAGAAGTCCCGTTTGACCTCATCGAGGCTCTTGCCGATCATTTGCGCATACAATTCCAGATTACCGCCTTCAGCCTGAAGCTGTTGCAGGAATTGCTGCATTGTCGAGGTTGCTGACTCCATGACCATAGATTCGGGTACCTGGATTTCTGAGGCTTCCACGGCTGCTTTCAATACAGTCCGTCTTACAAGCTCTTCCTGACGCTGGTCTGCGTTTTCGGAAAGCTTCTTTTTCAGCTCAGTGCGAAATTCATTTATGTCCCCGACATGGGCAACTTCGTTGAAAAAATATTCGTCCAATACCATTTCCTGAACTTCCTCGACCATTTTTATCCGTACATCGAAAACGCCGGTTTGGCCTGCCAGATCAGGTGCCGGGTGATTATCGGCGAATTTGATTTTAATCTGCAGCCGGTCACCTTTTTTGGCTCCGATCAACTGCTCTTCAAATCCGGGGATAAAAGAATCTTTTCCGATGATTACCTTCTCATCTTTGCCGCCTTGAAAATCATTACTGCCTGCCTTGCCTTCAAAATCGAAGGTAACCTGGTCTCCTTTGGCAGCAGGCATTTTCTTCTTGTCGATGAACTTGCGGTTGCGCCGGATTGTCTCCTGCAGGCTTCTTTCCACATCATTGTCAGTCACTTCAGGAACCTGAGGCACGCTGACTTCCAGCCCTTCCAGGTTGCCAGGCATTACCTGCGGATAAAGCGGTACCATAACTTTAACGGTTACCGGTTCTCCTTTAACCACGTAGCCTACCTCAATATCAGGTTCCCCCGACGTTTGCAGCTGCAGTTCCTCGACAGCGGCATAATATTTGTTGGGCACAACAATATCCAGGGCTTCATTTAACAGAATTTCCAATCCGTAATTGGCCTCCACCACTGAACGCGGGGCGGTTCCTTTACGAAAACCCTGTATTTTAAGGTCCTTGACCACCTTTTTATAGGACTGCTCCAAACCTCTTTCCATCTCATCCGCATCGATTACAAATTCGAAATAGGCTTCACAGTTCTCTATCTTTTCCAGTTTTGCTTCCAGTCTCGCTTCCATTGCCATTACGATTCCTCCCATTTTTCATTCATTCACTACTTTGACCGTATCGCCAATTTTAACCATTCCGCCCTGCAGTACCCGGGTGAAGATTCCTTCGGTTGGCATTACGCATGTGCCCACCTGCTGTTTGATGGCACAACCCTTGTTGTGGCATTCCTTGCCGATCTGGGTTACTTCCATCAGTGTTTCTCCCACCTTGAGACGGGTACCGATAGGCAGGGTGCATACGTCAATTCCATCCACCGTAATATTCTCAGCAAAATCGCCATAAAAAACATCGGCTCCCAAATTACGCATTTTTTCAAAACTGGATAACGACAATAGACTCACCTGCCGGTGCCAGTCACCAGCATGAGCATCAATCTCAATCCCATAGTTGGCTTTGAGATATGCCTCACCTACATCATGTTTCTTCTCCCCACGTTTTTCGGAAATATTTACCGCCAACACTTTAGCCTCTGTTGCACTCATGAATTGACCCGTCCTTTCAAAAATTCTTTCAATTCGTAGTTTTAACCTAAAAGTCCAAAAAAAATGCTTCTATATCATTTCGGAATACAGAAGCATACAGGCCTATCTATGCTCTCCTTTCCGTAATTGAGGAGGTTGAAAGGTTTCCCCTGCAACCCTGTGGGCTGAAGCCCAGGCCGCATCCCCGTAGTATAACCCTTAGGGGACACGGCTCGGAGTATATTTAATTCAAAGGTGATTCTCAACCTATTTGATTGCAATAACCATGCCAATAGGCAAATCATAAAAAACAAGTGCCAAACTGAGATTTTACGGCACTTCTTAAAAACAACTTGTATCATTGCATTTTCAAATCAAAAATCCTTGTCCCATAATGAGAAAAAGCTTTTAATATTGCAATTAAAAAGCATCGGAAGTCCGTTGCAGACTTCCGATGCTTTTTCTCATACATCAAACTTTACTTTAAAGTTAGGCCGCACGTTCTTCCGTTGCCAGTTGATCCAGGGATTTGCCTTTGGTTTCTCTCTTTACGAACAACCAGGCCGCTATTGCGCCAACTAACGCCGGAATCACATAGAACATAAAAGACATTGAATAACCCAGGTTCATTTGTATGATCATGCCAGCCACGATAGGTGCGCTGGCGCCACCGAGTCGTCCAAAAGCCTGACACCAGGAAACGCCTGTGTTTCTAAAATCGGTAGGATAGGACTCCGCCATCAAAGGCTGTACCGCAGTGATCGCGTAATTTACCGCAAAACCCAGGAATATGCACGCAGTCAGAATTGCGCCAAAGGAACCGCCAATGTTTGCCATAATCACAACCGCCAGCGCTGCTACCACAAAACTAACCACCAGATTGGCTTTTCTTCCTACCCATTCAGCCACGAATCCGGTTGAGCAATTGGCTATGACCGCTGCTGCGTTCTGGGCTATCGCCAAACCATAGGCCGAGCTGAGTTTCAGGCCCTTTTCCAGCATCAATGAAGGAAGCCAGGCGTTGATGCCATAGACAATGAAGCAGCCACAGAAATACGTAATCCATATGGCGGCAGTAGCGATCCTGTACTCTTTACTGAACAAAGCCTTGGGACCGACCTGTTTGGGCGTGGGCGGAGAAACCAGATGGTTTGGATCTCTGAAGGTGGTTTTCCCGGTCGCCATTTTTTCAATATTTTCCAAAGCTTTAACCGCTTTTGCCTTATATCCCTTGTTGGCTAACCAATAGGTTGATTCCGGCATTTTAAAATAGAGAAAAATAGAATATAGCAGAGGAATGCCGCCAATTAAATAACAAATTCTCCAACCGTGCAGAGGGACCAGCCATGTAGCGATAAGCCCTGCCAAAACCCATCCGACGATCATCCAGGCCATACCAAAAGTAATAAAAATAGCGCGTTTATTGGTGGGGGTGGACTCGGAGAATATCGTCGTCACCAGAGGGATGCAAGCCCCCAGCCCTAATCCGGCCAGTACACGGAATGTGGCAAACATAGCGAAACTATTGGAAAAATATATGGGAATGGTTAAAAGTGAATAGATAGCTATTGCCAGCGTAAGTGTTTTTCTTCGTCCAAATTTGTCCGATAGAATACCCGCCAGGGCACCGCCAATGATTAAACCGAAAAGGCTCCAGGAAGACAAACTGCCTTTTGCCACAGCGCTTAATCCCCACTCATTAGCAATTTGCGGCATAGTATAGGAAACGATCATGTAATCGTAACCATCAAAGACCATGGCCATGCCAAGGAAAAAGAAAATCCACCAGGTAAATTTATTAACGCCAAATGAGTCAATTACTTCAGATATGCTAAAGTTTTTTACCATTTATAATCCCCCTTCGGACTTATAACCAGGTATATAGGACTCTCAATCAGAATAATTGTTTGAACTTTGTTAAGAAAACCTAAAATCATTCTATCTTTACCGGATGACCCGGATAATCCATGCAATACCCGTGGCGATATGGTGTGAAGGAGTTACCGCATCATGATATTAGCTTAATTTTTCTGTTAACAAAACACAATTGTTCATTATTGATCATTCTGCGCCGGGGCAGTCCGATAATTACAACTTTTCAATTGTCCATCCTCAGGAGTAGTTTGATGCCGCCGGCATGGGTTGGCACATAGTTCGCCAACATATAAACACATTACAGTAGCCGGAGGAATTATATCGGGAAGAGGTTGGCCACACTTGTTACATAATTTATCCTGCGGATTAAAATTAAACTTGCCGCAGCCATCACATTTTCTTGGCCTGGGTTGGGGAGGTTTACAGCCTCCGCAATAAGGATTACAGGACCAGCACATATTTACCTCCCTAGCCAGCTCGTGATAAGTATCACATAAAAATAGATACGTAACGGGTAAACGGGTTAACCGAAAATAATCTAAATATGGCGGCGACTCCACATTCTTTTAAGGTTACTGCAATGGCAGAGCCGCCACTCCAATCTCAATTTGGGACAAACCGCAGATCATTCTTAACCGGCTACCTTTGATCGAAGATTCGGCAAGGTTAAAGATATAGCCGAGGCAACAATCATCATAATACCGGCAAATACGAATGCCGAGGCAAGGGTACCGCTTTTGTCGGCGGCCATACCAGCCAGCATCGGTCCAAAAAATCGACCCACTACAGCCATGGTTGAAATGACGCCGCTTCCGGTCCCGCGTACTTCGGCAGAATAATAATCGGAGAAAGTTGCCAAAATAACCGGAACACTGCCAATACCGATACCCATCAGAACGAGAATCCCATAAGTTACAGCCAGCGAGGAACCAAAAGTGGCAACAAATATAAATGCCATTACCGCCCACATGATCCCGGCAAGGGCGA
>JAGFXV010000081.1 GCA_017861475.1 Bacillota bacterium
AAAAAATAAATTCCGATCATCAGAATCATGACCGAACCAATCGTCGTGGCCTGATGCGGAGAAATAAGCAAGCTCAGGGCTTTTCCCAGCACCATGGAAACACTTACCGCCAACGCCGAAGACAATGCGATAACCAACAGGGAAATGACAGGAATCTTTATGTTTCTGATACCATAGGCTACGCCTACCATCAATCCGTCTCCGCTGACTGCCAGCGAAAACAATATAATTGCCAGGAATTCCAACTTGCCACTCCATTCATATATTAAATATATCCATACTATATGAATGTTGCTTACAAGGTGTGAATGAGCAGCGGCGGACTTCTATTTCTGGCAGTGTTCGCAGTAGTGGCTGCTGCGTCCGCCGATGACGTCTTTTTTCAATATCTGTCCGCAGATTTTGCAGGGGCAGTCGGTCTTTCCGTAAACCTGCAATAGCTCCTGAAATTCTCCGCTTTTATTATATCCGTCCCTAAAATCACGGAAGGTGGTGCCGCGCTGGTTAATACTGGCCTGTAAAACTTTAACGATGGCTTTGCGCAGGCGCTTGATCTCTGCCGGACGCAACGACCCGGCCGGACGATCCGGACGAATCCGGGCATCGAACAAAGCCTCGTCGGCGTAAATATTTCCAATCCCGGCAATGCAATGCTGGTTTAGCAGCAAGGTCTTGATGGCCACTTTACGATCCCGGCAGATCTCCTGCAGATAGCGATCCGTAAATTCCGGGGAAAGCGGCTCCCTGCCCATCCGGCAGAAGATACATTCCGGGTCAGTCAGGAACCTCACTCCGCCAAAACGCCGGGGGTCCAGATAAATCAGCTTGTAACCATTGTCCAGGGATATGACCATATGCACATGGGAAGCGCTGATTTCTGCATTTTCATCCTGCATATAGAAGCGTCCCGTCATGCCCAGATGCACCACCAGCGTGTAGCCCGGCTCAAGCTCCATGATCAGATATTTGCCCCGTCTTCTGATCTCACGGATATGCTGTCCAATCACGCTTGCCGGTTCGTAATCCTGTGCCTTGATGATATCCGTTCTGCGAAACTTAATGTCCTTGATGACCGCCCCGACGTTTTCCAGCAAACTGCGTCTGATTGTCTCCACTTCGGGCAATTCCGGCATGGTTAAACCTCACGGCTTTGCTGGGCAGCCAGTTCACGCTGATAGGCTTTCCAGCCCGGACACCATTTGGTGTGCCATCTCCATAGACGTGCTTTAAAAGTATGGGGATTTTCTTCAGCTTTCTTGCGCATCGGACAGGTTGCACATTTTGATTCCATCATATTGCCTCCTTCAGTGTATTTATTCCCAAGACTGCATTTCATACCAGTTGGTGCCCACTTTCATACTTACGATCAGCGGCACCTTGAGAGTATAGGCACTTTCCATGCAGCTCCTGACGATCTCGGCGGTTTCCTCCAGCTCACTACGCGGCACTTCCAGCAGCAGTTCATCATGGACCTGTAACAGCAGACGGCTTTTCAGACCATGATGGGTAAGCATATCATCCACCTTGATCATAGCCAGTTTGATGATATCGGCGGAAGTTCCCTGGATGGGCGTATTCAGCGCCATTCTCCGGGCAAAGGACTGCACCATTTTATTCTTGGCCCGCAGATCCGGCAAGTAGCGTCTCCGCCCCAGTGCCGTTTCCACATAACCGTATTTTATCCCGTAATCAACGACATCCTGCATATACTGCTTTACGCCCGGATAGGAGTCAAGATATTCTTCGATATAGCGTCCGGCCTCTTTGCGGGAAACCCCGGTATCCCTGGCCAGGCCGAAATCGCTGATGCCGTAGATGATGCCGAAGTTGACTGCTTTGGCGCGGCGGCGCAGAGTTTCGTCCACTCTTTCCAGCGGAACGTTAAATATCTCAGCGGCCGTGCGGGTGTGAATGTCGATCCCTCTCTGGAAGGTATCGATCAGCGTCTCATCACTGCTGATATGCGCCAGGCAACGTAAATCGATCTGTGAATAGTCCGCCGTAAACAGCAGCGTTTCCTTGGAACCGGCTGCAAAAGCTTTGCGGATGCGGCGGCCTGCTTCCATTCTGATTGGGATGTTTTGCAGATTGGGCTCCACGCTGGAAAGACGCCCGGTTGCGGTCAGCGCCTGCTTGAATATGGTATGCACCCGTCCGGTTTCCGGATGGATCAGTCCCTGCAGCGCATCGGCATAAGTCGATTTCAGTTTGCTCAGCTGGCGATAGTCAATAATATAGGGAATGATCTCATGCTGATCCAGCAGGTTTTCCAGCACTTCCTGTCCGGTCGAATAGCCGGTTTTGGTTTTCTTGCCCCCGGGCAGACCCAGGTCTTCAAACAAAACCTGCGCCAGTTGTTTGGGGGAATTTATATTGAATTTCACGCCAGCCAGTGCATAGATACGGTCTTCATCCTTATCCAATCCCGTAGCCAGTTCTTCTGAAATCTGCGCCAAAACCCGCTTTTCCACTTTTATGCCGACAAACTCCATCTTGGCCAGGATTTCCGACAAGGGCATTTCCATATCATACAGCAGGCAACGCAGCTCGTCGGTCAATTCCTCTTCCATCTTATGATAAAGAGGGATGATCAGCGCCACCTGGTCAGTCAGACTCAAGGCATTCGTGTCCAGCCTCATATGATGATGAGCGATGATTTCAATCAGCGTCTCCCCCTGAAAGGACGGATCGAGTACATAGCTGAGCAGCAGACTGTCACCTTTGATCCCGCGCAGGTTGATCCCCGAGCGCAGCAGGAATACCTGGGCAGACTTGGCATTATGCAAATATTTGGGGCGCTGCGGATCCTCCAGCATCTCCCGCAGCCAATCAAGCGCCCCACTATTCTGCAAATCAAGCCAGACCAGTTCATTACCGGCGGCCAGATATATTTTTACGCCCTGCGCCCACATGGGGTGATGATAGCTGGTTTCAATATGTACCGCCAACGCCTGCTTGTCATTCAACCGGGCTAAAAATTCATTAACATCCGTGGCGGTTGTTAATTCACGTACGGTCAAAGCCGGATTTATTTCTTCCATCCCGGGTAAATGCGGTTCCTCTTTTTCCGGTTGGCTTTGTTCCAGTGATGCCAGCAGTCCTTTGAACTCCAACTTTTTATATAGCACACTGAGCTCGGCTCGTTGTATTTCCCTGACCGGGAAATCATCAATGGAGGCGTCAATTTCAACATCCCGTTTGATCGTGGCCAGATCACGGCTCAGATAAGCCAGGTCCTGATAGGTAAGCAGGTTTTCTTTTAATTTTTTGCCGCTGATTTCATCGATATGATCATAAAGGTTTTCCAGACTGCTGTATTCTTTGACCAGCTTGATGGCGGTTTTGCTGCCAACTCCCGGTACGCCGGGGATATTGTCGGAACTGTCGCCCATCAGGGCTTTAATCTCAATCATTTGCTCCGGCGGCACTTCCCATTTCTCCACCACGGCCTGCGGATCATAAACATGCATGTCCGTGATCCCTTTTCTGCTCATATATACTTTGGTATGTTCGCTGACCAGTTGCAGCGCGTCTCCATCTCCGGTCAGGATGATCGTTTCCATGCCAGCTTCTTCCGCCTGCCTGCTCAATGTCCCAATCAGATCATCGGCCTCAAAACCCTGCATTTCGACATAACTGACATTCATGGTGGTCAGGACCTCACGCAGCAGTTGAAACTGCCCGATCAGCTCATCCGGTGTCTCGCCCCGGTTGGCTTTATATTCACTGTAGGTTTCATTGCGGAAGGTTTTGCGGTCCATATCGAAGGCCACCACAATATGCGAAGGTTGTACTTCTGCACTCACCCGGTTGAACATGGTCAGAAAACCATATACCCCGTTGGTATAGATACCTTCCCTGGTATGCAGCAGGGGCAAAGCATAAAAAGCCTTGAAAAGAAGACTGTTTCCATCTATCAGCAGCAGAGTATTATCCTTCATAGCCAACCTCCAGCAAAATATTTTCTCAGAAAAATCAAATGGGCAGAATTTATTCTCTGCCCATTATTATAGCTTATATTGATTTATTTATTTAGTATCAGGAATCAGTCTTTTCCCACCAGGCGTACTTCGACGGTTACAGAATCAACTGTTTTGTCAATACGTTCCTGCGCCGCCTGCAGATCCTGTTTCTGTTTCAATAAACTCTGCAGCTGGGTCTGCTGCTCATCACTCAGGTCGCCGCTATTCTGCAGTTTCTGGATGTTTTCATCCAGGCTGGCCAATGCTTTCTGATTATCATTGTAGGCCTCTGTATAAGTGACGCTATTTGGCAGGGGTGTTTCCACTCCTACACTGCCAAGTTGGCTCAGCAACTCGCTGGCTTTTTCTTTGGGAACCTGCATAGTCACCACTTTTACGTTCTCAGCAGTGGCTGCCATCACATTGGAAGATTTTACGCTGATCTGTGCTCCGCTGGCATAAGCCAACTGCATGACATCCTGCATGGATTTTTCCATATTATCGACCTGTATTTTGGCGGTATAATTCTGTTCTACTTTTTCCTGTACAGCCACCTCGACAGGTTTTGAACCCGTGGGGGCTGTACCTGTACTATTGCCCGGCTTTGCTGTACCAGGTGTTTTGTCACCGGTCTGTCCGGCAGGATCAGTGACCTGATCGCCGTTTTCAGTCTGTTCGTCTTCGCTATGTTTGTTGAGCCAATCCTGCAGGATTTTATTGTTGTCAACAATCGCAATATGCGGTCTGGTGTCTTTATCCATCCAGTCATGCAGGGAAGCGACCATCGCTCCATAAGGCAAATAACTGCTGGCAAAAATACCGGCACTGATAGCCAATCCTGCGACTGTTGCGGCTATCCATCCGGTACGTTTGGGAACGCCCAGCGGGCTTCCGGGGAATATTTTTATCTTTTCATGGCTAATCCGGTTATGGAGGCTTTCTCCAAAATTGATTGGGATCTGAGGAGTATCAAGATTTTTGAGCATAGCACAAATACGGCCCATCTCTTCCAGTTTGCGTGCACAAAGTTCACACTCCCCGAGATGTTCCGCGATAGCTTCATTTTCCACATTGTTGGTCATTTTATCCAAGTATGGAGAAAATAACGTTTGCATTTGCTCGCAATTCATGGTACTAACCTCCTCGCTCTTTTAGACGAGGCCCTAATTTAAAAGTTCCCGCTCGGTCAATTTTTTTTGTAAAATATTCCGGGCTCTGCTTATCCTTGATTTTACGGTTCCGATGGAGCAATCCAGCACGGCCGCAATTTCCTCATAACTCAATTCCATGATGTCCCTGAGCACAATCACGGTTTTATGCTCAGGTTTCATTTCATCCAAAAGCAGCTGAATAATTTGGGAAAATTCCTTTTTCTCATAGACTACATCAGCAGCAAGAGACTTGTCGGATATTTCCCTTTCGATTTCATCGCCATCCAGCGTTGCCAAAGGCTCATCCAGGGAGATCGGTACGATTTTGCGCTTGCGCCGGCGCAGCTCGTCCAGACAAACATTGGTGGTGATGCGGTATATCCAGGTGCCAAAACTGGCGTCTCCTTTAAAAGAACGCAAGGAACGATAGGCTTTTATAAAAGCCTCCTGCGCCATGTCATTGGCGTCATCTTCATTGCCCATATATCGGTATGCCAGCATATATACTTTATTTTGATATGTTTTGACCAGTTCCTCAAAAGCATATGTATCCCCATGCAGGGTTCGTTTTACCAGGTGTTGATCCGAATTCATCGATTACTCCTTTGACCAGTCTCACTCCACGCAGCTTAATCCAAAATGCCAACCAGACTGGCCCAAAAAATGCAAATGCGTTCTAAGTATGGTTACTATTCTGCGCGTATAAATAATATTCCTTTAAATTTTGCCCGTCCCTGCTTATGTAAAGTATGTAACGGATGCCATTTTATAGCTATAAAGGCTCTCTTTTCCCGCCCTCCGGGCTGGTGCCTAAATCCTTGACAACCAAGATGGCAAACCTTATAATAATTCTTGCGTCCGCACAAAACAAATATTTAGCCAGAGTGTCGGAATTGGCAGACGAGCGCGACTCAAAATCGTGTGCCGTGAGGCGTGTGGGTTCGAGTCCCACCTCTGGCACCATCAGAAAAACAGGGCTTTTAAAAGCCCTTTATTTGTTTTCTGAGGTTTTTATTATACCATATGTTCAGCGATAAGATTTGGTTCGGGTTGAATAAACATAGGTACATTTTAGGAAAGTTTCATGAAGATTTGATGAAGATACTCAAGTACTGCTTGGGGAATTAATAAATCCGTTTCCTGCTGCAATGGAGGAAAACGGATTTTTCATCTTCTTTTTCCGAATTTTCAAACGTAAATATTATAGCACTTTCAGGTATTTATTTACATTCTTGTTATGTCAGCCCATTATGGTAACTTTTAATTAAAAAGGGGGTATCTTTGTATGGCAGCACCTGGTTCCAGAAATCCGCTTGAAACGATCACCAGCCTCGCCCAAACACAGATGATGTCATTGGGCTCGGAGTTGGAATATCAGGCCGCGGCACAGCCTGATCATCCCGTTCTTATCTTTGAAGACCGGATCATCACCTATGGAGAGTTAAATGCTCTGGCCAACCGCTATGCGAATTATTTCGCTTCCCTGGGGCTGAAAAAAGGAGATGTCGCCGCCCTTTTGATGGAAAACCGGCCGGAATTCCTTGCCTGCGCTACGGGCTTAAGCAAGTTGGGCGTCATCGTTTCGCTCATTAACAATGGGGTACGCAAGGAA
>JAGFXV010000082.1 GCA_017861475.1 Bacillota bacterium
AGTTGGCTATCATCCCAATGTTATTCTGGCTGGCCGAGAAATCAATATTGGTATGGGTAAATATATTGCCGATCAGACTGTGAAAGTCCTGATTTCAAAATCGTTGCCAGTAAAAGATTCTGCCGTGTTAATTCTGGGTTTTACTTTTAAAGAAAATATCAGGGATATACGCAATACCAGGGTAATCGATATTTACCATGAATTGAACCAATATGGAGTGCGAACCTACGTTTATGACCCTCTGGCATCGCCAACAGATGTCGAAGAGGAATACGGTTTGAAGCTTATCAATCATTTGAATGATTTGGCTCCTTATCAGGCGATTATTATTGCGGTAAAACATGCCGAGTTCTATGATCTTAAACTTTCATATCTGCGTACAATTGCTGCTGATAATCCGGTAATCATTGATATCAAAGCCATATATGACAAACATGAGGCTGAAAACTGTGGATTTACCTATTGGAGGTTATAAAATGCAAACGATCCTTGTAACTGGAGTTGCAGGCTTTATTGGCAGTAAAGTGACAGAGTTTTTGTTGGACCAGGGATGTACAGTAATCGGAGTGGATAATCTCAATGATTATTATGATACAACGCTTAAATATTGGCGCCTTGAAAGATTGCAGATGAATAACAATTTCACCTTTTATAAATTGGATATAGAAAATTACGAGGCTTTAGATATTATATTTCATATGCATCATCCTGATGCCGTGATTAACTTGGCGGCCCGGGCAGGGGTCAGATACAGTATGGAAAATCCTTTTGTTTATATGACCACCAATGCTGGAGGAACGTTAAATCTATTGGATTTGTGCCGCCTACATGATGTGTCCAAGTTTGTACTGGCTTCAACCTCTTCTTTATATGCAGGGCAGACCATGCCTTTCCATGAGAGTCTGGCTGTAAACACACCTATCTCTCCCTATGCCGCTTCTAAAAAAGCGGCTGAAAATATGGCCTATTCTTATCATTATCTTTATGGGCTTGATATTACCATACTGCGATATTTCACTGTATATGGTCCTGCTGGTCGGCCGGATATGAGCATTTTCAGGTTCGCTAAATGGATTATCGAAGATAAGGCTTTACAAATATTCGGCGATGGCAAACAGAGCCGGGATTTCACCTATGTAGACGATATTGCCAGAGGAACGATTGCTGCCCTTAAGCCTGTCGGTTATGAGGTAATAAACCTGGGTAATAATCATCCAGCCGACTTACTGAAAGTGGTTGATTTGATAGAAATATATACCGGTAAAAAAGCTGTTTTTGAGTATGAAGAATTTCATAAGGCAGATATTCTGGATACCTGGGCAGACATAAATAAAGCTAAAAACCTGTTGGGATGGTCACCGCAAATCGAACTTGAAGAAGGGATCCATAGAACCGCAGCATGGTTTGAACAAAACTGGCAATGGTTACAAAACATTAGAACATAGAGCCAAAAGAGCTTTTTGGGTAGACCTGAACAAAAATGTAACTTTATATGCTTCCAGCATAAAGCTACTGATTTTTGCCCGCAATTATACTAACTTTGTATCCCGTAATGGTATGTATTACCTACTGGCGGAATTGGCCAAGATCACTCTTGATCATGAGGAAGAACGTCTGGAGATTGCAGAGCGTGGCTATGAAATGGTTCGAGCCCGACACTCAACGGCTAAACGAGTAGCAGAATTGTTTGCCGTGATTGAAAATATCATACAATCCTGATAATAAAATAGCAAACGCATCTATTAAGGCCGGATGCCAGACTGAGCGCCAATGAACGTCTCATTGGCGCCTATGTGGATGAGCTGATCGAGGATGAGTCCACCGTGCAAATTGGTTTGGCATTGCCCATCCTAATTTCCGTGACTGGCTGCGTTGCGAAGCGGAGCGCAATATGACCTGGTAAGTATGTTATAAATATAAATCTCCCTTCAATCAGATCATTTGTTAATAACTGATCTGTTAATGAAGGGAGATTTATCAATGACAGTTGCTATTGCACTATTAGGATGTGGGCATGGGCGGCAATATAAAGCGTCTGCCCGGCATAAGCACTTACATCCACCGTGAAGGTATAGGTATCGAAATATTCGGCGGGATCTGTGACCGTATACTGGTACGGGAAACCGCCCGGGTTACTGTTCACCGGAGCAACGTTGCTTACATATAGATGCACCTGATTCATGATATAGGGACTATCGGTCGTATATGTCACCAACAGATCATTCCCCTGCCGCAGCATTTCTACAGTCCCTACGGGGATATTATTGTTGCCTAATCCAAGAACGACGGTCTTTTCTAATTCCGCACTGCCCAGAGTAGTATACTGAGCGTTGCCTTGCCCGAATTCTGTTCCCACTGCCCAGGCTGAGCCTGCATCAACAAAAGGAGGCGGTGTGGGAGGTGTGGGCGGTATATCGAGAATATCTTCCAGTTTAAACTGCAGCAGCATCTGGTTTTTCAAAACCGTTTCCAACGTGCGCCTGACTTCACGGTTGATTGATATCAGCCCGGCAAATGAAGGCGCTGTAACTGACAGACCAGGCAGGGTGCCTAAGGCAGCCTGTAATTTTTCACTTTCGGTATTAATGATATGCGCCAATCCTATTTCTTCCAGGGCAACAGAAGCTAGCAGCAGGTTGACGACCTGAGTCCGGTTGATGCTGATGGTTGGTGTTATTTGCGAAATAGTTGGAAATGACATTTAAACCATATCCTTTCGATTAAATTACATAATAGTTTATGCAGGATTCCATATTTTGTTATTGTTCATGACCGGCTTTATATTCTTCCAACCGGTTTAGATCAACAGGTCTGTAAATGTGAAAAGCCGGATAGTGGGTATCAACAAACAGCTCGAATCCCAGAGCGACAGCACGAATACAGAAATGCCGGTCTTCACCGATAAAGCTGATATTATAAATCTGATTAAAATTAACGCCTGACTGCAAAGCCTTGCGGCTTATCAGGGTGCAGGCACCCAGCCCGCCAACCTTGTAAACTCCGGGAACTTTCAATTTATTAATGAATAACTGCACCCTTTGAAATATTTCATTTTGGGTTAGGTTTTCTTCAACTGTACTTTCATACAGGTTATACTGATCACCAACCCATACCTGTGGCAACTCCGGCAAATCTGCTTCCCATCTGGTCCAGAATATTTCCGCCACAATATCTTTTTTAAGCCCCAGCAAATGAATCAGCGTCTGCGGATGGAGAACTATATCGGAGTCTAGCAAAAACAAAAAATCATAGCCTTCTTTCCTCGCCAGATTGATCATGATGTTTTTAAAACCAGCTACTTTCCAGATAAGTTCCTCTTCCCAGATATGAGTACTTTCATTGCAAATATAAGGTTTGTCATGCCTGGTTCTCATTATGGAAGTATTGTGATTTTGGGTAGAGAAATCAGACAGCAGTTGACTTGACTCCTCCTCAAGGTTGTCATCGACAAAAAAATAATCCAGTTCATACATCCCCCCGCAATTTAATTGCCTGATACTCTGCAGGAAGTGTTGCAGAATGTCAGCCTTTTGACGGATTGGAGATCCCAGCAATACTCTGGTTTTATTTTTCATAAAATCATCCCTGCCATTCTATGGTTAGATCACAAGCAGCAAACAGTGGAGCATCAGGCGCCAGCCATTGCAGGCGGGCAAAACTTAATGCCGGATCAGGATCGCGGTCAGAACGAATGTAGACCAGATCGCCCCCGGCTAATAAGCTGGTGATGCATTTTCCCAATTTCCTGAAATCGTCCGGGCATTTTTCAAGTTTTATCTCAATAACCCGGCTGCGGTCATTATTATAGAATTGTGTTTCCTCCATTTTATTCTCTAGTACAGACAGCCAGTGTTTTTGCCATTTCTCACGGGAAAAAGCCTGGGCCACTTCACAGCTTCTGGCTTTATACAATTTCATCTGCCCGCTGTTTTCCAATAAATTCACGATGGCTTGTTTGAGATCCTCAGGCCGGGGATCAATCAGACTGCCATTGTAATCATTGATAATTAAATCAGATAATCCGCCAATGCGGGTAGCTATCACCGCATTGCCACATGCCATGGCTTCAAGGCAAGACAAACTAGTGCCCTCGCTATGCATGGAAGGAATCAAGGCAATATCCGCAGCTTGATATGCCTGCGGCATTTCATCCATTCCCAGCGGACAATATTTAACCCTTTTACCCCATTTGACTTGCTTGTCAAGAACCTGAGCAATGTCCTCTTCTCCTCCCCGGCCGACAAAATGGAATTCTGTTTCGGGATACTTTTCCAAAATCTCATCCATAATTTCCAGAACCAAATACAAGCCGCGGGCCGAATAAAGTTGTCGGGGGTATAGAATAACCGTCTTGTATCTATGCAGAAGATAATTTTCTCTTGGTTTAAAGGCATTCAAATTTACATAATTGGCAATCAATTTGGTTTTCTGCCCGAGGGCAAAATCCACCGTCTGCAGCCAGTTGGCAGTATTTGTATCGACCGAGATCAGTTCCTCACAAGCTCTTGCGCCCTCGATATAACGCCCGTTCATTACCCAGAACTCAACCGCGTTTTCAAAATCATTATAGGGATTATCCCAGGAAACTCCGTGGCTAATGCCTATATTGGGGAGCGCTGCTGCCGGCCAGGCTTCAAAAAAGGCTGAATAGATGTTGAGAGCGGTTCGTCCTTGCACCAGTTCATAAAAGATCCGATTGAAATCCCGGGCGCATTTTAGTATCCAGCCGTCTGCTGTAACTCCGCGGCGGCTCAGGGAAACGATATTGATATTCCCGAAATGTCGCATCCACGGGTAATCTCCGTATTGAAAAACCACCATTTCCCTGTGCAGTTGTGTACAAACATCTGCCAAATCAAGAAGATAGCGTTCCGCTCCCCCGCTGTAAAAGAATTCGCCTTTGAAATCAAGAAAAGTTGCCGTCATAACCGCAACTTTGTTCAACAAATCTAGGTTGGCATAGAGCAGCCAGCCTCGTGGGAGCGAGCATATTTTTTTCTCCAGCAGATTTACATTAATCTTATTATGCAGACCTGTGCCAAGTTGCACCCCTCTGTTGTCCGAGTGGTATTTTTCAATATCTGCGGGAACTGACTGGAAGTAACTGATAAGATCAGCCTGGCTGTATATTTCATCCGCCTGGCCGGCAGAAGAAGCTTCGGCATGAAACCAGATCAGCTTATGTGGCATGATTTCTTTCCAATCCGAGTGGATATTGCGCGTGGTCAATACAACAGCGGAAAGACTGCTCATAATTGGCACCAGGGATAACCCATGATTGATTAAAATCATATTCTCATCGATGAGTTCAATACTGCCTAAAGCTGAAGGTTGGCAAATAAAACACAGGTAACCGGTGGCGGCAAATTCTGTGAGGAGTTTGATCAAATCGGGCTCGGGCTGACCTTCATCAGAAATGAGATACAGGATGATCGCTTTATACTTGCAGTCATTCATAAGCTTAACTATATCCATCATCCCGGCATTAAACTGTTTATCCGTCATACAGCATTACTCCTTCTGTCAACATCTCGGATAGCAAGCCTTTAAGAATGAAATTGGCAAACACGCCTGAATTTCCAAATTCATATTATTTAGGTAAGATAATTACTTTGATTTTATTCTATGAGGAGGTGAGCTTTTGAGTGAAAGACAGACCTCAAGATTTTTCAGATGTAACGATCCCCGCCTGAATAAAATATTTTATGATCTACCGGAAAGCTGGTGGAGCAGACCTTACGAGTATGCTTGGGCCAGTTCCCTGGTCAGTCAGGATGATGTCGTCCTGGATGCTGCCTGCGGAATCGGCCACCCGTTTAAATACTATCTTTGCGATCTCTGCCGGCAGGTTTATGCATGTGATGTGGACGAACGTATTTTATCAAATGAAGAAATCCTAGCAGATATATTTAATGTTTTTGGTCCGCAGGGACTGAATTTCCCTCTGCAATATCTGGAAAAACCGGTGCTCAGTCAGCAGGATATAACCGTTACAACGTTTCCTGATGAAATGTTTGACCGTATTGTCTGCATATCGGTACTGGAACACCTGTCGGAAAATGACCTGCGTAAAGCTTTATTGGAATTTAAACGCATTTTAAAAAAGGACGGATTAATCATCATCACCATTGATTACCCTTACCTTGGTTTGGACATTTTCAACTGCGCCCTGGGCGATTCCGGTCTGGCCTATGCTGACCAAGCAAATTTTGAAATAACCGGGGATGTCCTGCATACTGCCCTGTTCCCTGAGTTTCCGGAAGGTCTGTATTCTTTCCGGGCTTTGCTGCGCAAGTGCTGATAAATATTTATTCCAGCCAAATCTTATCAAGGAGGTATGGTCGTGAATCAACGCAGACCAAGTTTTTCTTTGACCATGATCGTCAAGAATGAAGAACAAAATATTGGAAGATGTCTGGACAGTGTCAAAAATCTGGTTGGTGAAATAATCATTGTTGATACTGGATCGACTGACCGGACCGTTGAAATCTGCCGGTCATATAATGCTCAGATCTTTTCCTGCCCCTGGCAGGATAATTTTGCCCAAGCCCGTAACTTTGGTCTGGATAAAGTAAGCCAGGACTGGGTCCTGTGGCTGGATGCAGATGAAGAAATTGCACCGGGGAACAGAGAATGCTTGAATGATAAATCTCTGTATGATAATTATGATGCACTTTCAGTCCCGCTG
>JAGFXV010000083.1 GCA_017861475.1 Bacillota bacterium
TACCCTTTTGCCTGTGCCGCCGCAGCTTTTTGTTGAGATGTCAGGGCATATGCATCGACGTCTTCTCTTGTAAAACCTTCCATTGTAGCCTGCAGATCAGCTGCAATCCCCATAGGCACAAAGCCGACTTTGAGCGAAGTTGCAGGATCATCCGTCCAGGGTCCCGTAGCTGATCCCATCGGTACACGGGACATGCTTTCTATACCGCCTGCTACTGCGAGATCATTCCAGCCACACATGACATTGGCAGCCACCATGTTAATTGCCGCCAGTGCGGACCCGCAATGACGCTCAATTTGCACTCCCGGGATAGATTGATCCCAACCAGCAGCCAAGACAGCGGTTCTGGCAATATTGCAGCCTTCCTCCAGAACAGGATGGTTACAGCCAGCTACAAAATCGTCCACCTTCGATGTATCAAGATGATTCCTAACCTGTATCGACTTCAGTAATCCCCCCATAAGATCCACTGGTTTAACCTCATGCAAAGCACCGCTGTTTTTTCCCTTTCCGCGTGGCGTTCTCACGGCATCATAAATAAAAGCCGCTCTGTTCATAAAATTTCCTCCCTTTTTTATTAATTGATCGCATTTATAAGCTCACATTCTCGTACCGGAGCACTGTCCCCTTTATTCAACTACCCAAAGAACAATCAGGATTTATAATCCCATTGATTTTGCAATGACCGTTTTCATAATCTCATTTGTTCCGGCAAAGATACGCATCACGCGGATGTCCCTCCATGCTCGTGCAATAGGATATTCCTCGCAATAACCGTATCCGCCAAAAAGTTGAAGACAGCGGTCTGCTACACGAAATGCCATCTCTGTCATCCAGCACTTCGCCATGCAAACTTCGATGACGACATTATTCCCTTCAACATGGTCCCTGATCAGTTTTTCGGCAAAATTTCTGCCCAGTTTCGTTTCTGTTGCCATCTCGGCAATTTCGAACTGAGTGTTCTGAAATTTTGCAATAGGTCGGCCGAACGCATTTCTTTCCTTGCAGTAGGCGATAGTCATGTCCAATACATGTTCTGCGCCGGCTAAGGCGCCGATAACGGTCATCAGACGTTCCTGTTGAAGTTTCTCCATAAGCATTACAAAACCGCTTCCCTTGTCTCCGAGTCGATTGGCCCTGGGAATGCGACAATCGGTAAAATACAACTCCGACGTATCCTGACTATGCCAGCCGATTTTTTCTATTTGTTTACCCTTGTCAAAACCGGGCGTGCCGGTCTCGACAAGATAGAGATCAATAGCTTTGTAAGGATTTTCGATTTCAGGGTCTCTGGCCGCAACGATAACCAGATCGCTGTTTATACCATTGCTGATGAATGTTTTCTGACCGTTGATGACAATATCATTTCCATCTTCCCTGGCTGTTGTCTTTATAGCCGCCAGATCACTACCGGTATTAGGTTCTGTCATGGCGATGGCTGTGATAATATCACCGGATACACATCCCGGCAGATATTTCTTTTTCTGCTCCTCGGAAGCATAGGATGCGATGTAGGGAACGACGACATCAGAATGGAGAGCAACGGCCAAACCGGCCTGATTGGTTTTCACCATTTCCTCGGTCACAATTACAGAATAGAGAAAATCTGCACCCGAACCACCGAATTTTTCGGGAACGCCCGGGCACAGGAATCCTTGCTCCCCCATTCTTTTCCATGCGCTTCGCGGCACTATTCCCGCTTTTTCCCATGCATCAGCGTCAGGTGTAACTGCCTTTTGTAAATAACTCCTTAAAGACTGTCTAAAAATTCTGTGTTCTTCTGAATATTGAATAATGTCCATGGTGATTCTCCTTAGGCAAAGCTTATGTTTATGATTAGAAGGCAAGTTCAATGCCACACACAATAAACCTAATGATAACAATTGGTATGTAACGATTGATTTGGAATGATAGATGGGAAAGGCATTGTTATTATCGATATATCAACAATAAAATTGATATGCCAACAATGCAGTTTTAGGCAAAACTCTTAATGTATTTTATCTTAAGCTGGATTTGTGACTGGCTTGGAAAAAGTTTTAGAAGATTTTCTTATCCCTAATTTTTTCATCCGTGAGTAGAGCGTACTGTGATTCAGGCCCAACATTTCCGCCGCACCGTTAGGGCCATATATTTTCCAACCGGTTTTTTGAAGAGCTTGAAGTATAAATTGCCGCTCCATCTCTTCTAGATTGATTTGTCCGGCCAATGGTTTTGTTTCTGAATCCTTAATCATACCCGGCACCCTGAAGAGTTCTCCTGAGCTTAGAATAACGCCACGTTCTATGACATTCTTAAGCTCCCGAATATTACCAGGCCAATGGTAGGAATTGAGCTTGTCTATTTCAGTTTTCGGGATTCCTTTAAAAGATCGTCCCATTTTCTCTGAGTACTTTCGGAGAAAATAAGTTGCCAATGGCTCGATATCCTTTACACGTTCTCTCAAAGGCGGAACATAAACCGGGAATATATTGAGACGATAAAATAAATCTGCACGGAAGCGGCCAGATGAAACATCTTCTTCAAGATTGCGATTCGTTGCCGCAATCAATCGAAAATCTGATTGGATTGTCTTAAGACCGCCCAGGCGTTCGAATTCCTTTGTTTGGAGAACCCGAAGCAGACGCACCTGTACATCCATCGAAATTTCGCCAATTTCATCTAGGAAGAGCGTTCCATCATTGGCCAATTCAAACCGTCCGATCCTTCTCTCTATAGCACCGGTAAATGCTCCTTTTTCGTGGCCGAATAATTCGGCGGCGACAAGATTTTCCGGAAAAGCGCCGCAGTGTACAGTGATAAAAGGTTTTTCCCTTCGACGGCTGTTTTGATGAATAGCCCGAGCGATTAATTCCTTTCCAACACCCGTTTCGCCCAAAATCAAGGCCGTTGATTCGGTTTGGGCAACCTGTTTGACTGACGATAAGACCTGTTTGATATTGGGACTTTCCGCAATAAAGCCTTCCTGGTGATCTGCTTTTATCTGCTGCCTTTCATAGTATTGATCTTCATCCTGCAACCGTTTATTTAAGTCTTTGATTTCTTCATAGGCTTTTGCATTGTCTATCGCCAGTGCCCCCATAGAGGCAAAGTAGGTCAATATTTGCAAATCCTCTTTCCTGAACATACTGGGGAACAGGCGATGATCGTTGTACAAAACACCGATTACCTTCTCTTTCAATATCAGCGGAACGCATATGCTGGAAATAAAAGTTCCGTCGTTCTGTGCGGTTTGCCTGTCAGGAAGAATATCGCTGGAAACCGTCCCCTGGCCGGTTTCAAAAGTTTTTTGTATTATTTCTTTTGCGGGGGCAAACTCGGACTTTTTCAGATCACTGGCGGAGAGGTTTTTGCCAACCCATAAATCAAGCCATTTTTCGTTTTCCTTTTTTAAGAATACGCCTCCCCGCTCGGCGCCTGTGATCCTGTTAATGGTTGTTAAAATATGCCGCACTATTTCTTTGATATCGCGCAGACAATTGAATTCAATTCCAAATTTGAAAAGCTCTTCGGTGATATTTTTCCTAAATGCTAACCCACTGAGTAATGGTTTCAAGTCATCCGGGACACTCTTTTTTCCGAAAACATATAACCCCCGTGCAGCTTCTGTAATATATTTCTTGGCTTCCGACATATTACCCAATCGCAAATGATATCGGCTGAGCTCTATATTCGTTTCCGCTATTTCCCTCTGTGCGCCAGACTTTTCAAGCAGTTCCAGTGATTGAGTAAGGTTTTGTAAAATGATGGCAGGTGACTCATTGGTCTGTTTTAGTCTTATGGCGTGATAGCGCAGTGCAACACCTTGCGAATATATGTTTTCCATACCTAGGGCATCCTGGAGTTTGTCATCAAAAGACAAACCGGGAATAGATGGATAGAGCCCTTTTTCCATGGCCATGCAAATATCGAAGATGACCGTATACAAAATAGGATTGTATTTATATTCTCGTCGCAGCTTCAATGCGCGCGACAGATAGTGATGGGATTTTTTCACATCATTCATCCGGTAGAAACAATAGGCAAGTAATTCGTAGGCAAAGTATTTAACAAATATATCGTTTGGTGTTTGTAATTTTAGTGATTCATTTAATTTTAAAACCGCGTTTTCAAAATCGTCTATGTAAATAAATACAAGACCGACATTTGCCAATGCATGGGCTTCAACAACGTAATCCCCTGAATTATGTGCCTCTGTGCGAATCCGCTCCAACAAGCCGAGGCTTTGAGATATGTGCCCGGTAACCGTGCAAGAAATAGCCAACATAAGCTCAACTTTGATCGAAAACCGCTTCGGTGGCGGTTGCTTGGAAAACACCGAGTCAAAATATTCGTAGGTTCTGATGGCTTCCCTGAACTGTCCAGTACAAGTATGATGAATAACGGCACTTGTAATCAATATCCTCTCGATTGCTGGATCGTTGGCCTCTTCTACTATCGATCTTCCTTTGATGTAATTGCTGCAGGCGTTATTATAATCTCCCGCTAAATATTGATTTGACGAAAGATGAAGGAGCACGATGGACTGAAGCAGGCGGTCATTCAATTTTTCCGCCCGCTTCAATGCCTCACACAAAAAAGAAATCACCATCTGAGGTCTGCTTGTGGCCATATGATCTTTTGAAAATCCGATCATGATTTTAATGAATAACAGATCTGCTTCCTTTCCATCAATCCTTTCCAGATCGGAGATCGCCTTGTCATAAAAAATTTTTTCTTTATCCAAGTTGCCTATCCGTCGATAGTAATCACCTGCCTTGCATAATAACTGGCAGCCTTCCAGATCATTGTCGACGCGCAGAAGTTGTTCTGCCGCATCATTGATTGCTCTGTCTTTATCGCACATCTCATTCATTAAGAGATTGGCAATTTGCTTGTGTAATTCTTTACATTCTTCGGCGGAGAATAAATTTCTAAACTTGTGTTTGTCATTCTCATTGGCAAAGCGGAACCAACCAAGATCTACTTTCTTTAACATGCCCTCTTTGCTGTATTGATCTAAAACGGTCAGAATTTGTGTGGCCTTGGCTTTTGAAATGGACTGAATCAGATCAATAGAAAATTCATGGTCAAAAAGCGAAGCAATGGCGAGAATTTGTTCCGATGGATTTGTTATCTGTGTTGAAATAGATGAAAAGTTCATAAAATTCCTTCGTGGTGCATTTAGATCAAATCCATTGAATGGTCAATATAATTGTTGATATTTAACAAATAATTATAATTAATTGTTGACGTAGCTAAAAGAGATATTGCCAACATGTATATATGTGTTTGATAATATTAAACATATAATTATTATAACCTTTGCGGCACGATATTTGTTTAACAGACGATCATCACATGAATAAGGAGAACTTTATGGAGGCAAGATCCTGGCATCGTCATTATGATTTTTTTGTACCCCGAAGTATTCGTTATCCAGAAATACCAGTCGCCGATCTTTTACAATTTGCGGCAAGCACCAATCCGGATAAGACTGCACTAAATTTCTATGGAACCAAAACTACGTTTGCACAATTGCGTCAACAGGTTCTCAAAATGGCCAGCGCTCTTGCCAACCTAGGTATTGGCAAAGGCGACCGAATAGGACTTCATATGCCCAATTGTCCGCAATATATCATTTCTTATTATGCAGGACTGTCTCTGGGAGCTATAATTGTAAATATAAACCCCCTCTATACGGCCAATGAACTCAAAGAAATAGCCCGACAGACAAATCTATCCTTACTGTTCACTTTTGATCTCGCACTGAAGCAGGTTCGAGAGCTTTGCCGGGACATAGCCATCTCGCACGTTATCGTCACAAGAATATCAGATTTCATTGATGGATTACCTGTAAGTACACCGGAAGAAATTTGCGGTTCGGATCCTGGATGGGGACATTTTTCTGTGATCCTGGAAGGTTCCTCCGATATAAAATTGCCACGCATAGAGATAGGACCTCAAGATCCGGCCTTAATTCAGTTTACAGGTGGCACGACGGGGATTCCTAAAGGAGCCGTCTTGACCCATGCAAATATTATAGCATCAGTGGTAGCCAATACGATGTGGGGAGATTATATCTTGCAGGCGAAAGACCCGGATATACGAAACGTATTGGTGGTTCTTCCTTACTTTCATCTCTTTGGAAACATTCTTTGTCTGAACTGGGGAATATATACATGTTCCACCCAGATCATTCTACCGCGTTTCGATATTGAAGAAGTTATGACTACTCTGGCTGGTGCTAAAGGAATCGGTTTCTTCCCGGCAGTACCTACCATGATTAATGCAATCATCAATCACCCCAAAGCTGCGGACTTGAACTTGGGGAAAAAATTGACTCAGATCAGTTCTGCTGCGGCACCGATGCCTCAGGAAATGATCTACAAACTCAAAGAGATGGGAGTCTTCTATTCGGAAGGTTGGGGAATGACTGAAACAACCTCAATGGGAACCAGTCTTCCTCTGATGGGTCGCAAGAAAGTCGGAAGTATAGGCATTCCCGCTCCGGACACAGATATACGCTTAGTGGATGTCGAGGACGGCGTTACCATTGTGCCTCGAGGGACGCCGGGAGAAATCCTCATCAAGGGACCCACTGTAATGAAAGAATACTGGAACAATCCCGAAGAAACAGCCAATCATCTCAAAGACGGCTGGCTTCATACCGGT
>JAGFXV010000084.1 GCA_017861475.1 Bacillota bacterium
TCTCTGATAATTCGGTACTAATTGAATCGATTACGGTTTCCTCGATCAATAATATGAGCCTGCCCTTAAAATCATCCATTTCCACTAGGGTTGAACGACAGAAATATTTCTTTCCCTTGATTTTAATGTTTTTCTTAATTTCTTCAGACTGGTTTTTCACTAATTTCAATAAAGCTTTATTATTGATATCGCATATTTTATTGCCATGGATCTCTTCCGTAAGTTCAAACAATCCGCAGGCTGCTTCATTAATAATGGTTATTTTCTCTTCATCATTCACAAGTAACAAGGCATGAGGTATTAAATTAAATACTTTTTCTAGAAGAATAATTTCTTGTTTCATTTTTGCACCCCTGATTCTGCTTAAATTATGATTTTTGTTATATTTGCGGATTTTGTCGCAGTTTACTTAATTTCGGCAATTAATTTATGGTTTGATTCAATCTTAAATCAAATAGTGTCAATTGTAAAACAATGCAAATTTTGAACCAAAAAAAAATCAGACCCTTTACAAGGTCTGATTTCAATAGAGGAGGGGGAGGAGAGGTCGTTTGAAAGTCTAAATATATTAATTTAAGCCTTTACAGACTGCCATATATACGAATATAATCAGACCGCAGCATATCCCTGAATTGAGGCGCTGCGATATTGATCAGGGCCTGGGCGCGTTCCCGGTTGGTCTTCCATTTTAAGTGGGCTACTCCATATTCTGTGACGACGATATCCACATCATAACGGCTGGTAGTTACAGCCTGGCCGGGGGCCAACGTAGCTACGATGCGGGATACGGTACCTTTCGATGCCGTAGCCGGCAGGGCGATAATGGCGCGTCCACCTTTGGAGTTATTAGCTCCGCGAACAAAATCAACCTGACCGCCTACTCCGCTGAATTGTATACCGGGCAAAGTGTCCGCGGCAACTTGTCCCAGCAAGTCAACCGACAATGCCGAATTTATGGCTACCATGTTGTCGTTTTTGCAGATATTGTAAGGCTCGTTGGTGATACTTACTGGTAAAGCCTCAATTAATGGATTATGATCCATCCATTTATAAAATTCGCTGGTGCCCATGGCAAACGCAATAACTATTTTTCCAGGATAGTAATTTTTTCGTGAGCAATTGATCACGCCACTTTTAACCAAATTCATAACCCCATCGGAAATCATCTCGGAATGAATACCCAGGTCTTTTTTATCCTCAAGACAGGATAGAATTGCATCTGGTACAGCACCGATGCCCAACTGCAAACAATCTCCGTCTTTGATCAGCTCGGCAATATTCCGGCCGATAGTTCTCTCAACCTCACCAATTACCGGAGGTTTTTGCGATATAAGCGGAATATCAACCGGTACAAAATAATCAATATCCTCCACCGGCAATAATGATCCTTCCCCGGTCACCGGCATATTGGGGTTGACTTCGGCGATGACGATTTTACCGCTTTTTATAGCTTGAAGAGTATAATCCACCGACACCCCCAGGCTGACTTTACCGTTCTCATCAGGGGGAGAAACAGTAACCATGGTCACGTCAATAGGAAATTGCCCGCTGGTAAATAAGATCGGCAATTCGTGCAGAAATATTGAAGTATAATCAGCTCTGCCCTCTTTTATCGCCTGTCGGCTGGGTTTACCAGAAAACAAGGCATTGTGCCGAAAACTTTTTTCATATTGAGGAAGGCAGTATGTTCCTTTGCCCATCGGGACTTCATGAGCGATCTCAACACCATCCAGTTCATCAGCTCTGGTAATCAACGCATCAACAATTAACTGCGGTTCGCCGCAAGCATGTCCTAAAACCACCCGATCTCCAGATTTTATTGCTTTGACCGCTTCTTCGGCTGTGGTCGTGTGACTTTGATAATAATCCTGCCACTTCATTGTTCGTATCTCCCTCCTGTTATCTTTTTTATATAAATTCTTGTTTCTTAACTCTAAATTGATCCGTTCGAAGTCAAGCTCATTATTCAGCAGCTTTTGAAATTTAAATATGCAATTTCTGTACCAATCAAAAACACTGTCCAAACAAGATATTTCTCTGGCTATATGGTCGGATCGTCTATAACATTGCCTTTATTTAGGCATTTCAACAAAATAAGCTTTTGACACAGATTTGTGTCAAAAGCTTATTTTACAATCGGATAGTAGTGTGGACAGTTGGTGATGTACTCTATTTGTCAAGTTTTTGTAGCCTGGCTAAACAGACGACTTTAACTGGGACTTATACTTGAGTCCTTTTTTCCGTACATTTTGTACGTCATTTCCCGCACCTGACTGCGGGGCGCCAACCTGACGCTGAATGCCATCAGTCTGTTAAAAAAGCCCTGTACCGCAACAGGCTTGCCTCTCATCAGGGCTTTGTATCCGTAGAATGCTACTTCTTCCGGAGTAGCTGCCTTTAGATTCTGAAACAACTTTGAACTTTCCATGGAAGCTGCAGCCACAAAACCTGTCTCTGTCGGGCCCGGGCAAAGGGTTGTAACGGTTACGCCGCTTCCTTTCAGTTCACTGACCAGAGCTTCTGAAAAGAAAAGTACCGCTGCCTTGGTGGCATGATAAACAGCCATGGTCGGCCCCGGATTAAAAGCCGCGGTGGACGCAACATTCAGGATCTTTCCTTCCTTTCGTTCCAGCATGGGTTTGAGGAACAGTTTGGTCATATGTATGAGAGCGGTTATATTGAGCTGTATCATTTCATTCTGCTTGTCCCAATCTGCATTGGCGAATCGTCCATATTCGCCCACTCCGGCGTTGTTGACCAATATATCTATTTGCCTGCCCCTATCTGTCAGCTCGGCATAGATTTCTTGCGCCGCGTCCTTGACCACCAGATCTTTAACCATTATTTCAACCCCTATCCCATACCGGGATTCCAGCCGGGTTTTGGCTGCGGCCAACTTATCCTCGCTTCTGGCCACCAGTACCAGATCATATCCTTCACGCGCAAATATTTCTGCCAGCGCCAGACCGATACCGCCTGATGCACCTGTAATCAAAACAGTTCTCCTCAAGTTTTTCGCCCACTTTCATCGCAATTCTTACAGTACTTACATCATACCAAAGAATGGTCAAGCCGTAGACAATAACTCTTCCATTGCTTAGTCACTCTGCAAGGAAGGATTTCATAATATATTCATTGAAAGGATGTATTTATTATGAAAAAAAGATCCTGGGCCCGAGCCGGCGAAATTTCTTTGAATTTCTCGAAATCATTCCATTCAGCCCTCAATCAAAGCAGCACCTTCATCAATGGCCATGCTGCTGGTGAGCACTGTAACCTGCCCAGGCCTTATCCTTATCCGCTACCACCTTGCATCCATTGCACCAATCTGATTCGTAATCCAAGTTTTGAATCAAACAGTTCCTATTGGTGGACGGATAACGTCAGTATCACTGATTTTAATGTGTTTGAAGGAAATACCGTGGCCAATATGGGCCCAGGTGTCGCCAGTCTGAGCCAGGATTTCCCTCTGCAGGGGGCAAACTGCCATCCTCTGTTTTTCAGTTTTAATGCCTTTGCTGGCTTTGAAAATGAATTTAACGGCGAGCTAATTGTTGAAGTGCTGTGGCTAAACTCAGAATACAATCAAATTAGACCTGGTCTGCGCATGTTTATTCCCAACGGTCGCATTAATTATAACGCCCGCATTACTTTCTTCGCGATTACTGATCAGGTTCCTGCCAATGCAGCCCACGCCAGAGTGATATTCAGCAAAGGCCCGGGCATTTTCCCTGATTTTATCCTGATCGATCAAGTCGTGCTGGCTACCATTAGCGGTCATGAACTGATGATTAACGGTGATTTTGAAACAGGTCTGCTGGGCTGGACCGCCGACCCTGAAACTGCTTTTATCTCCAATTACGAGCTGCCTCTGGAAGGTGCCGGGCATGTGTGTACCCATTTTGACGGCACCCTTACTCAAGATGTCTACATGTGCGGCCTGCCGCCCTGTGCAACTTTTTTATTCAGTTTTACAGCGGCCGGATCAGGTCTGGTCAGTCTAAACGTACGTATTGAATGGCTGGATTTCAATTACAATCCCATTGGTTCAGGTCTGACTTTAGAAATACCTGATGAAACCCTGTCAGCTCAGGGCAACTATTTAAGTTACCTGAATATTACCGAACCGGCACCACCATGCACTGCCTTTGCGCGTATTATTTTTACTGCTGCGATTCCTGACCCCGGGTGTTATCTGCTGCTGGATCAGGTTTTATTTGCCCGGGTTGAAACGGATAATCTCATCCTCAATCCCAGTTTCGAAGACGGCCTCGACAACTGGGAATCGGTCAATTATAATCTGGTGGAATTAAACGATGTATATGAAGGCACAACTGATCTAGGGCTCGGCGAGATTGGAGGGGCACTGTGGCAGGAGGTCGAATTGTGCCATGCTGCCGGACATTGCTACCTGTTCAGTACCGGGCTAGGCTTCCGATACACAAATTCGGAAGCCACCTTCGGAACCATGTTGATGAAAGTAATCTGGTTAGATCATTGCGGACATGAAATCGGTCTCGGTCTGTACCTGACCGGTACCAGCAGCAACCAAACCGGAATAAATCCCCACTGGGTGCCTTATGTCGGTATTACTGAGTCGGCCCCCCCCGGTACTGCCAAAGCGCGGATTCAATTTACCAAAACATCAAGCGAAGACGGGTATATTGAAATTGACAATGTGGTCTTCGGCCGCCTCATCTAAAAGTTGACAGTGGGGACGGTCCTTTTTGTCAACTTTCTGTGAGCAGAGATATTTCTCTGCTCCTTTATTTCAAATATTTACTCACATAATAAGAAGCATTTGTGGCACCATAAGTTGAAAATCATACCCAAATTTTATAATCATAATCCTCAAAATGCTGACATTGCTGCAGGTTATTGATTATGTATTATGATTTAGCCTGCAATTCATCCAGACGCCGGATAATGGCATGGGCTAGTTCATCCTGATGGGCCAGATGTTTCATGATCACTTCGATCTCTTTTTCCGCCTTCTGATTGATTTCATAATCCTGTTGCGCTGACAGGCGGTCTTTGATGGCCTGCCGGTTCTGGCTCATCATGACCAGCGGCCCGGTATAGGCGGCCTGAAGGCTTAGAAAAAGATTAAGCAGGATGAAAGGATAAGGATCCCATGCTTTGAGAAAACCTGGATGGCGGATTGACATCGTTACCAGATAAATGTTGATGGCCACCCAAACGGCTAAAATAAAACTCTGAATGATGATAAAAGGCCAACTTCCGATCGTATCGGCCACTTTGTCGGCTATCCTCTGACCGACGGTGAGTTTTTTATCGAATTCCTGATTAACGTTGACCACGGGATGGTCATGTTTGAATGTCGCGGCCGGCCCCAGTATTTCTTTGTGGTTATCCATATTTCCCATCCTCGTCAATTAATTTGCGTTGTTTTCCTGGACTCGTTAGAACCATTTCCTTCGTTTGAAATAGTATATCATTGCCAGGCTGACAAAAATCATTAAGATCCAGCATCCCAGATAGCCATAACGCCAGTTCAACTCAGGCATATTAAGTGGGCCGGCCTGTGGGTTAAAGTTCATGCCGTAGATTCCAACGATAAAGGTCAGGGGGATAAAAATGGTGGCAATGATTGTAAGGACTTTGATGACCTCGTTCTGTTGACTGCTGACCAGGGAGATATGTGAATCGATAAGGCCGTTGCTTATCCCACGATAACCATCAATGGTATGAGCGATTTGCACCGTATGGTCGCGGCAATCACGCAGATAAAGATCGATATTGGGGCTGGTTAATTCAATTTCTTCATTTTGGATTGAATCGACAAGTTCCTGACTAGCCCAAATCAATCTGTCCAAAACCAGAAGTTTCATCTTGATATTATGGACTCTTTCTATAATCATTTTATCGTACCTGGAAAATATACTTGCTTCGAGAATATCCAGTTCCTCCCGCAGTGCTTCCATGCAAGGAAAAAAACGGTCCACCATGGTATCAACAAGACAGTAGGCTAAATAATCGCAGCCCATTTCACGTATTTTTGTCTTGGGGTTGCGCAGCCTGTTTCTTAATACTTCAAAAGCGCTTTCTTCAGATTCTTCCATGGTGATGATATAATTATTGCCCCAAAATATGCTTACCTGTTTGGCAACCAGCTCTTTTCCTTCAGAGATGAGAGGAACGACCATGAAATAATAATCATCATATCTTTCCAATTTGGGATGTTGTCCGGCATTGAGTACATCTTCCATCGACAGTGGGTGCAACTTGTAATGTTCTCCCAGGACAGACAATGTTTCAGGGCTGCAAATGCCTTCAATATTGATCCACCAAATGCAGTCAGACCGTTCATCTTCCCAACACTGTTCCGGGTCGGTGATGTTTTTCTCCTCAAAATAGTCAGCATTGTATTGTATCATTGTAGTTCGCGCTATGTTTTCGCAATTGGGGTGATGTTCGGCAAGGGTACCCGGGGCAGTTCCCGGGGGATGATAATGTTTGACCGGGCTTAGCCAGGGAGAAGATTCTATTCTACGCAAAGCCAACCGCTTCCTTTCTGCTTGGTTTATTCGGGTGATTCTGCTTGTGTTTCCATCTTACTACAATCTGCTGGATTCATATAGCGCAAGTTGGGGACGGTTCTTGACTTGCTTTCTGAGGCGCAAGTCAA
>JAGFXV010000085.1 GCA_017861475.1 Bacillota bacterium
CGATCTTTACACTGATGCGGGTGCTGCCGGCATCAATAGCATTTTCAACCAGTTCCTTCACGACCGATGCCGGTCTTTCAATGACTTCACCGGCCGCAATCTGATTGATCAAGTTTTCATCCAGCAGTTTTATACTCATTTATTCGTAAACCTCTTCCCTGCCTTTGGCTACGTCCAGCGCAATATATCGATCATTGGCCCGGTCCTGCAGATAAACAAAATCAAAGTTATTCTGGTAAGCAGCCATATCCTTGTATGCATCCATGGCTTCCTTCTGGCAGTCAGGGCAGGCAAAGGTCGGTACGCTGATACAGAAAACATGATACATTTTGCCAGTTCGATGGCGGGCGGATGAATCGATGCGGCGCCAGCCGGGACAAGCCCGACAAACTCTCAGGCGCCGCGACTGATCCTCACTGATTCCATCCGTATCATAATAAATATTTCGCTGTTCACTGAACTCCCGTCCGTATTTTTGCCGGTTTTCCTCAATATGCTGCTGTCGGCTGCGGAAATTAAACAGCTGATGGGAGACAAGCTGATCAATATACTCAATATTGCGGGGATTTTCTTTAAACCGTTCCGGTTTATAATCCGGCTCACGCAAATTGGAATAATCGATCCCGGCCATGGCCATCAACAAGGCCATATTAACATACGGCAAGGCCGTCTCCACCGAATAGCCCCCTTCCAAAACTGCTATATCAGGGGCCAGACGGCGATTCAGTTCGGCGTAGCCGTGAGCGGTAAAACGCATATTGGCCAGCGGATCGGTATAATGATTATCCTGTCCGGCAGAGTTTACGATCAGTTCCGGCTCGAATTCCTTCAATACAGGCAAAACCAGATGATCCAATACCCGCAGGATTCCTTCATCCGTTGTTTCCGGCAGCAGCGGTATATTGATGGTGCTGCCCCAGGCCATCGGCCCGCCCAGTTCGTATACAAAACCGCTGCCGGGATACAGCGTCCGTCCGTCCTGATGGAAGGAAATAAATAAAATATCCGGGTCGTCATAAAATATTTCCTGACTGCCGTCGCCGTGATGAACATCCGTGTCCACCACCGCAATTTTACGGATGCCGTATTTTTTGCGGATATATTCGATCATGATGGCCTCGTTGTTAATATTGCAAAAGCCACGATTGCCGTGGGCTACGGTCATGGCATGATGTCCGGGCGGACGGGCGATGGAAAAGCCGTTATCGACTTCACCGTTCATAACCGCATCCGCAATCACCAGTGCTGAGCCGGCTGATACCAAATGGGCATCGGTGATCTGGGCCTCCACATTGGGAACACAGAAATGCACCCGGGCAATGTCTTTTTTTTGCGCCAGACGCGGTTTGAATTCATGGATATTGGGCAGATCCATAATGCCCTCTTCGAAGATCTGATCCCGGGTATAAAGCAGTCTTTCTTCCCGCTCAGGATGGGTCGGTGAGATGGCCCAGTCAAAGGCCGGAAAAAATATTACGCCGGTATTTTTCAAATTGACCCCTCCTCAAACTCTTTAATGAATCCTGGTTTAATCTGCATCCCAAGTTCAAAGATCTTGCCGATACGATCCCAATCACGGATCATATTAAACTGTTCTTCCCGAATAAACTCTGCTTCATCGGCATACTCTGCCAACCCTCTCTGCTCAGCCAGTTTCTGCATCACTTCGCGGGCCAGTTTATGGGCATCGACCATTTGCAGGCTGCTTCCTTTGTCTAAATTTCCACATATGCCATCATAATCAGTAAAGTAGGTTCCCTTCTGGGTATCGATATGCATGTTAAAAGCCAGAGTCGGCCGGGCCAGGGCCGCGCCCAGCGCATTGGCGATAGGCGATAGTTCATGGATGAAGCTGTTCACCTTGTACAAGGCAGCCAGCACCGGCACGATGGCGGATGCCGCAGCACCGATGCCAATGATCCGTTTGACTTTAAACTTGCGGTCATGAACCACTTCCCAGACTCGATAGGCAGGTTCATTTTCCCATTCCGTAAATATATTCCTCAAAGCATCCATCAGCTGCTGCATCACATTATCCTCAACCAAATCAATAAGTTCAGGCAAGGCAACGCCTGATTCCACCTGCAGCTGCTGCACAAATTGCCTGGATTTGTCCGCATCGCCAATATGCAAATCGTATTTGCAGTTAAATATATCTGTGACCGTAGCATTTCCTCCGCCAAAACAGGCGGCTGGCCCTTTTCGGATCTTTTCAATATAAATCCCTTTTTGTGGATCGAAACAGACCGGACTGTCACCACCCAGCGGCAGGGAACGGGTCGAAATGGCTTTGATGTGGGTATATTGTCCGTTTATGCTTGCTCCCCGCGAAGCATAAAGGGGTTGTCCATCCAACAGCAGGGAGATATCGGTCGTGGTACCGCCGATGTCCAGGACCACTGCATTGGCATTCTGGCCGGTAATGGCTTTGGCTCCCATGGTGCTGGCAGCAGGGCCGGAAAGGATTGTTTCACACGGGTATTGCAGGGCATGCTGCAAAGGCATGGTACCACCGTCAGCCTTGAGAATATCCAACGGGACATTGTCCAGTCCGCGTTTCTGCATGGCCTGTTCAATATCATGAGCAAACGTAGTCCATCGTTTGCGCGTCATTAACGAATAATAGGAGGTCGCGATGCGGCGAATAAAATTGAGCTGTCCAGCCAATTCCGAGCCGATCCCCACCTCAGCCTCCGGAAATTTTGCCGTTATTATATCGCGAACGGTGTGTTCGTGCTGGGGATTTCGATTGGAGAACTTGCCGACCACTGCGATTTTTTTCAAACCGGAAGCACGGATTGTTTCGATCACACCTTCAATCTCCTGCCGGTTTAACTTTTCCGTTTCCCGCCCGCGAAAATCAATGCTGCCTTTGACAATGTAACTGTGGGGAAAGGTCAGCTGATATTCAAAAGGAAGTCCCGGGCCGGGTATAAGAATCAACGCCGGCGGTTCGGCGGCATTGGTTGCCAACAGGTTGGTCACCAATGTCGTACTCAAAACGATTCTTTGTATCCCTTTCATATCCTGATCACTCAGCAGCCGGTCCAAGACGTCCATCAGACTGGACTGCAATTGTTCACTGCGGGTAGGGACCTTGACCACTTTTACCACTTGCGATTGCAGATTGTCAAACAGCACCCCGTCGGTATAAGTCCCGCCCACATCAATGCCGATCAACATGTTCTCACCCCCTGCGTTTCTCTTTCCAACTGTAAAGGATCATCAAGGCTTCACGGGCAGTCAGGCTGTCCAAATCCAAATGATCCAGTTCTTCCAGAATTTCATTGGGTCCATCCTCAAAAAGACTGATCTGTTGCACCACCGGATGTCTGCTCGGTCCTTCCGCGCTTTCCAGCGCCGCCAGCACTTCATAGGCCCGGTCAATAACCGTGCGGGGCAAACCCGCCATCTGGGCTACATGGATACCATAACTCTTGTCAGCTTTGCCGGGCAGCACTTTCTTCAAAAAAGTAACCGTATCCACTGATTCCATGACCGAAACCGAGAGGTTTACAATACCCTTTTTCTCTTCCGCCAGCCGGGTCAGTTCATGATAATGGGTGGCAAAAAGGGTGCGGGCCTTGACCTTGTCGTGAATATATTCGCTGACCGCCTGGGCGATGCTCAGGCCATCATAGGTGCTGGTACCGCGGCCGATCTCGTCAAGGATAATCAGACTGTTGGCGGTGGCATGGTTTAAAATATGAGCCAGTTCCACCATTTCAACCATAAAGGTACTCTGTCCGGCGGACAGGTCATCGGCTGCTCCTACTCTGGTAAAAACCCGGTCGACGATACTGATCCGGGCTTCGGTGGCCGGAACGAAACTGCCGATCTGGGCCATAATATTTATCAATGCTGCCTGACGCATATAGGTGCTTTTGCCCCCCATATTGGGACCGGTTATAATAGCAAAGCGATTGTCCCGGCTGTCCATTATGATGTCATTGGGAACAAAACGGGTATGCTGCAGTGATTTCTCCACCACCGGGTGACGTCCTGCCTTGATCTCAAGCCTGCCGTCCCGGGTCAGCTCAGGGCGGACATAGTCATTCAGGAAAGCCACCTGGGCCAGGGAGAGCAGACAATCCAGATCCGATACCGCCTTTGAGCTGGCCTGAATGACTGGAATATATGGTTCCAGCTTTTGTTTTATCTCCATAAAATAATCGTATTCCAGCGTGCAAAGTTTCTCATGTGCGCCCAGGATCTTGTCTTCGTATTTTTTTAATTCTTCGGTGATATAGCGCTCGGTATTGACCAGCGTTTGTTTACGTATGTAATCGACCGGCACCATGCTTAAATTCGATTTGCTGACCTCGATGTAATAACCGAAAACTTTGTTGTAGCTGACTTTCAGATATTTTATGCCGGTACGGGCTTTTTCCCGGCTCTCATATTCAAGCAGGAAGTTTTTTCCCTGGGCGCTCAGGGCTTTTAATTCATCAATATCCTCCCGGTATCCGCTTTTGATAATACCTCCCTCACGCACAGTCAGCGGGGCCTCTTCATCAATGGCGGATTCGATTATGTCATGCACTTCGACCAGCGGATCAAGATCGCCTATTTCGCTGAGTATTTCGCTCTGGCAGTCCCGAAGGAGCTCCTTGACGGCCGGCAAAAGCGCCAGTGAATTTTTTAGCGCCAGCAGATCCCGGGGATTGAGCAGTGGACTGCCCAGTTTGCCGCACAGCCTTTCCAAATCATAGATTTTGTTTACCATATCCCGACCGGATTGCCGCAGCCCAATATTGGCCAGCAGTTCTTCAACTCCATTCAGCCTTTTATTGATCGCTTCCATCTTCATCAAAGGCTGTTCCAGCCACCTGCGCAGGTTGCGTTTGCCCATGGGGGTGCGGCACTGATCAATAATATCGAGCAGCGAGCCTTCCTTTCGGTTCAGCCTGATGGTGGAGGTCAGTTCCAGATTGCGGCGTGTAAAACTGTCCAGCTCCATGTAATCACTGGTCTGGTAAATCTGCAGATTATCTATATGTAACAAACGGCTTTTTTGGGTGGTGTAAAGAAAACTGACGATCATCGCTGCTGCCAGGCTCCCTGCATAACAGCCTGAAATCCCCCATTCATCAAGGGATTCCTTTCCAAAATGATCAACCAGCACCTGGCGGCTTTGTTCGCGGTCCAGATCATCATCCGGAAAACTGGAAAACAGAAAATCATTGCCCAGAGGCTTGTCTTCCCATAAAGAATTGCGGGTCAAACGAGCAGACAGCAAACATTCTGCCGGGGCTACCCGCTGCAATTCAGCATGCAGGTCCTGCAAGGCATTTTTGCCGTTTATTTCGGTTAATTGAAATTCGCCGGTGGATATATCAATATAGGCAAAACCGATCGTTTCTTCGTCGATATCAACGGCGGCCAGATAATTGTTGGCTCCTTCATCAAGCATAAAATCTTCAATAATCGTACCGGGACTGATGATACGGATAACTTCGCGTTTGACAATGCCGGTGGCCTGTTTGGGATCTTCCACCTGCTCGCATATGGCTACTTTATAGCCGCGGCTGATGAGACGCGGCAGGTAATTATTGACGGCATGGTAAGGAATCCCGCACATGGGGACCTTTTGTTGTCCGCCGTCGCGGGAAGTGAGAACGATTTCCAATTCCCGTGCAGCCAATATCGCATCTTCAAAGAACATTTCGTAAAAATCACCCAGTCGGAAAAATAAGATCGCATCCTGATGATTGGCTTTGACTTCCAAATATTGTTCGATCATGGGTGTGAACTTGGACAACTTTACCCTTCCTCTCAGTATGAGAAAAGGCTTGGATCAAGCGATCAAGCCTTTAAGAATACAGATTTTAAACCAGGTTCTATCTATTTACATTACGCCGCATCCGCCGCCGCAAGAATCACAGCCTGATGAACAGGAATCGCTGCCGGATATGGCCTGATTCATGGCAAAATAAACGCCCTGCATGAGATTGTCAAACTTCTCCTGCACCTTGATCAGTTCCTGAATCATGGGGTTATTATTAATTTCCTCTTCCATCATTTCAATATTGTTTTCTTCCGCCGCTGTAACATTCATACCGTCCTGCAGTTTATTCTCCATCTGGGTCTGCGCTTCCTGATAACGCATGATCAGCCCGTAAGAATCAGCATCTCCGCTAAGTTTGATCTGCATTTCCCGTAACGCGTCAACTTCTTTGGACTGTGCAATAGCATTGCCCAGGTCATAGGCCATTTTGATGATGTCTTCGGTTGTCATAGGTTTACTCCTCCTCAATATTTATGGGCAATCCTTTTTATTCATTTCCGGCGGGCAAATAGTCCGGCTTCAGCTTATTTCCGCCGGTATTTCTCCAAAAATCGAAAATGTCTTCCCTGCAGTTATTTTAACATTAATTAACTGTCCAATTAAATCCTTTGGCCCAGAAAATATTACGATATGATTGGTGCGGGTTCTGCCGGTCAAGCGTTCCGGATTGGTTTTGCTGGGGCCATCCACCAGTATCTCCACCAACTGGCCTTCCAAAGCCTGATTGATCTGCAGCGCAATATCATATTGTTTTTTATTGAGCCTCATCAGACGATCCTGTTTTACCGGCAATTCGATCTGATCGGCAAAAGAAGCTGCCCGGGTACCGGTCCGTACTGAATACATGAAGGT
>JAGFXV010000086.1 GCA_017861475.1 Bacillota bacterium
TATTTCTGCAATTATCTCCGCTTTGTTTTTGCCGGCCTTGACTGCTCTGGCAGCACGCAATACGGTTAACCCATAACCTACCGATGCACTTAGGGAATCGATCACCGTTATCCGCTGTGGATCAACTGTGTCGCGAGCCAGACAGGCCGACTGATAGGTACCGCTTAATCCGGAAGAAAAGGCAATGTATATAATATCATCATCACTTTCATTTATAACCTTTTCAAATTCAACTTGAAACTCAGCCGGGGTTACTTGAGCGGTAGTAGGAACAGCTCCCGGTCGTTCCAGCAACTTGTAAAAATCACCAGGGCTTACATCCAGACGGTCGCTATAAGTCTGACCATTAACAGTTACAGTTATGTAAAAAAGTTTAATTCCGTATTCTTTGAGAATTGTGTGATCAAGATCACAGGCACTATCCGCGTATATTCTTATGCAACCCACTTTACTGCCAACTCCTTGCATGAATGTTTGAATCATCTCCCGCAGATAAAACAAGGTCTGTTTGAATTCGACGACTTTATACAATATATGATTCTACTATGATTAAAAAGTATAGGCAAGTGAACTGTTTAAGCGATAGAACCGGATTAAAATATAATCTCGATTCATTTTATTTTAAATAAATTCAAAAATTACTTTTCATCTCTTTCTGCCAGGTTTAGAATAAACGTTACATTTGCTGATGTATTGGAGCAACTCTTATGATGATTACTAAGAAAAAATTGATTACCCCGCTCATGCTTTTTGGCCTTTCCTCTTTAATGATGGGCATGTATGCCGGTTTATATGACCCTTCCTTTAACAATTATCTGGCCCATGTGCATAATGTAAGCGAAGTTGCCCGTGGGGGGCTGGAATTCCCTCGTGAGTTACCAGGATTTCTGGTGGTCTTTATTTTTACAGCTTTGATTTTTCTAGCTGATACAAGAATCGCTGCCATTTCAGCTCTGTTGGTAAGTCTGGCCTTGTGGGGACAGGGTTTTTTGGCTCCCAATATGGCTGCAGTGGTCGTTTGGATGCTGATTTGGAGCACTGGCGCCCATCTATTTATGGCCGTCTCTCCTACCATCGGCTTGCGGTTGTCAACCAGCGGTGAAGAAGGGCGGCGGTTGGGCCAGCTGGGTTCATTGGAATCTTTGGGTACGCTGCTGGGAATTGTGATCGTTTACTGGGGGGCGTCGCGTTTACATTTTTCCTTCGGGACGATTTTCGCCATCTCCGGCACCTGCGCTTTGATTGCCTGTATAGGTCTTTTTCTTATCAAACCGCAGCCAATCGCCAAACCATCACGTCATCTGGTCATCAAAAAAAGATATACGCTCTTTTATCTGCTGAATATTGTTTTCGGGGCACGCAAACAAATATTTATGACTTTCGCTCCCTGGGTCCTGATAAAAGTATATCAGGCAGATGTAGCAATGTTTGCTGTGTTGGGGTTCATCGGTACCGTTCTAAATATGATTCTCCGGCCCTGGCTGGGCAAAGCCATTGATTCCCTGGGAGAAAGGACCATCATCATACTGGAATCATGTACACTGATCATAATTTGTTTGCTTTACGCTTTTGCAGGAAAATGGTTTTCAGCCGGGACCGCAGTCATAATCATTATGGCCTGCTATATTACTGATCAACTGCTATTTTCCGTTCGCATGGCCCGCACCACCTATCTGAACAAAATAGCGGAAACACCAGAAGATCTAGGGGCTACTCTATCCATGGGCCTTAGCATGGATCATGCGGTTTCCATGCTCATACCTATGGGCGGCGGAATTCTATGGGTAAACTATGGATATATATCGGTTTTTCTGGTTGCCGCTTTCCTGGCAATTGTAAATCTGTGGCTGGCTACCTTTATTCCCAAACCAGAAAAGGAAAATTCTTTGCTGCTCTAGTCATGTATACACTAAGCAAGTCTTGTCATTTTTCACAACAAATTTTAAAATAGAATAATTGTAGCCTTTTAAAGGCCTATTTTCAGGGAGGAGTGTTTGGTCTTGGCATATGTGGAAAAAGCTTTTGGGAAAATTAACGTTTTTGATTTGATTAAGGAATTTGGCAGCCCCTTGTATGTATACGATGAGGAAATATTGCGGCTTAGATGCCGGGAGCTGAGAAATTTATTGAAATATCCCTCTTTCAGGGTTAACTATTCGGCCAAAGCCAATACCAATGTGGAATTGTTAAAAATCATCCATGAGGAAGACCTGGACGTGGATGCCATGTCTCCCGGTGAGATGTTTCTGGAAATGAAAGCCGGTTATTCATCAGACCGCATTATGTTTATCGGCAACAACGTATCCCGGGAAGAAATGCAGTTTGCCGTTGACAGAGGCATTTACATTTCAGTGGATTCACTATCCCAACTTATCCTGTTGGGTGAAGTCAATCCCGGCGGTGATGTTTGTTTGCGCTTGAATCCCGGTATCGGTGCCGGTCATCATGAAAAAGTTATCACCGGCGGCAAAAAAGCTAAATTCGGCATTGCCATCGAAGACCTGCCTAAAGCCCAGGAAATAGCCGCCCGCTATCAGTTAACCATAACCGGGCTGAATCAGCACATCGGTTCACTGTTCCTGGAAACAGAAGAATATGTGGCCGCGGCGGCCCAACTGCTAGATATTGCTTCCACTCTGCCCAGCGTAAAGATTTTGGATTTCGGGGGCGGCATGGGTATGCCTTACAAACACGCCTCAGAACCCAGGCTTGATCTTGACAAGCTCGGTCGGGAATTGGATGAGATCATTACCAACTGGGTGAAAAACAATCGTCCCATAACCGTCAGGATCGAACCGGGACGTTATGTGGTGGCTGAATGCGGAGCGATTCTAGGCCGGGTTACCGCTGTAAAGCATAATTACAATACTGATTTTGTTGGCTGTGATATCGGCTTTAATACCTTGATCCGCCCGGTCATGTATGACAGCTATCATGAAATTTCGGTTGTACCTTCAGAACCTCGTGCCTATGCAGAATACGACGGTGCCGTTTATTTTGTAGGACAGATTTGTGAAAGCGGAGATATACTGGCGCATGACCGGGTTCTGCCCGTTTGCCGTGAAGGTGACGCCCTAATCGTACACGATGCAGGGGCTTATGGTTTTGCCATGGCCAGCACTTACAATTCCCGTCCATTGCCGGCCGAAGTATTGATTCAAAGCGACGGGCAGGTAAGACTCATCCGTAAAGCCCAGACGCTAAAAGACCTTTGGCCTGATGATTAAATCTGATTAAATTAAAAAACCTGGGCCGGCTTTTTGCCGCCCAGGTTTTATTGTGAAACAACAAGGTTCCCGGGACCCGCAAGCAATCTTCGATTGCGTCAGCGGGTGGGGTTCTTATTTTTAGATATCTTTAGTTAATAATGATCTGCTCAGGACAGTTTATGAATAAACAATCCGCTTCTTAGTTTTGGTTCAAACCAGGTCGATTTGGGCGGCATCACCTGACCGGCATCAGCAATATCCATAAGATCTTGAATGGTGGCCGGATACATGGAAAAGGCTACCGCCATTCCCTCTTTCACTCTCCGCTCCAGTTCTTCCAGACCGCGAATCCCGCCAATAAAGTCAATTCTCTTGTCGGTTCGGGGATCGTCAATGCCTAATATTGGCCTGAGCACGTTCTTCTGTAAAATGGATACGTCCAGACGATCCACTGGATCATCGGCAGTAAATGTACCGCTATGGGCTTTTAATTCATACCACTGGCCATCAATATACATGCCAAAGGTGTGCTTGGACTGTGGCTTGTATGGTACTGCCGATCCCGTTTTGGTGACGGTGAATTTTTCTTCAACTGCGGCAAAAAATTCTGCCGCGGTTAAACCGTTCAAGTCTTTAACCACCCGGTTGTAGTCCATTATTTTCAAATCCTTGTCCGGAAAAATCACTGCCAGGAAATAATTAAATTCTTCTTCTCCTGTAAAATCAGGATATTGTTCGCGTCTCATCTGGCCAACTTTTACTCCCGAAGCGCAGCGATGATGTCCGTCAGCTATGTATAACTCCTCCACCTGCAGGAAACACTTCTGTAATTCAGAAATGGTTTGCTGGTCATCTATCGCCCAAACGATATGCCCGATTCCGTCTTCTGAATAAAAATTGTATGTCGGTGCGCCCTGACACCATTTTTCAATAATTGCATCTATATCTGCCCGATTTCGATAGGTAAGGAAAATCGGTCCAGTATTGGCATCGCAGACATTTACATGATTGATGCGGTCCTGTTCTTTGTCGGCCCTGGTAAACTCATGCTTTTTGATTTTATTGTCAAGATATTCATCAATGGAGCAGCAGGCAACAATCCCGGTTTGGCTGCGCCCATCCATGATTTGGCGATAAATATAAAAATTAGCCTGTGCATCTTGCTGCAGGATACCTTCAGCAATCATATTGTCCATATTTTCACGGGCTTTTTGGTAAACCTTTTCATCATAAAGGTCAATGTCCGGCGACAAATCAATTTCTGCTTTATCGACGTGTAAAAATGAATAAGGATTACCGGTTACCATTTGCCTGGCTTCTTCGCTGTTCATCACATCATAAGGCAGTGCCGCCACCCGCTCGGCCAAATCAGTTTTAGGCCGAATTGCTCGAAAAGGCTTAATCGTTGACATGTAAGTTTCCTCCCCGGTTTAGAGTTTCAGAATATCGTTGATGTTCTCCAGAAGTTCCTCAAGGTCACCTATGGTGCATTCAGCCATGTGAGCAATACGGAAAGTTTTGTCCTTCAATTTGCCGTAACCATTGGAAATCTGGAAACCACGTTCACCAAGCTTTTTGTTCAGATCAGCAACGTCGATTGCTCGGGTATTTTTCATATTAGTAAGCGTATTGGACAGATACCTTTCATCAGCAAACAGTTCAAAGTATTTGCGGCCCCAGCTGCGGACCAACTCTGCCATCTCCTGATGGCGGCGGAAGCGATTATCCAAGCCTTCCTCCAGCATTTTGTCCAGTTGATAATCCAGAGCAAACATATGCGAAAGCGACGGAGTGGAAGGATACTGGTAATCTTTTTTCTTGATGTAATCATACAGAGAAAGCAAATCGAGATAATAACCGCGATTGGGCACCTGTTTGGCTCTCTCCACCGCCTTGGCCGAAAAAGAACAAATCGATAATCCCGGTGGCAGGCCCAGGGCCTTCTGGGTAGAAGTGATACAAATATCAACGCCCAGTTTATCAACCTCAATTTTGGTTCCTCCCATGGAGCTGACAGCATCCAGGCAGAATACTACCTCGGGATATTTCTTTACAACCTCTGCAATTTCCTCAACCGGATTCATCAAGCCGGTGGAAGTTTCATTATGGGTAACAGTCAGTAAGTCATATTCTCCGGTTGAAAGTGCCCTGTCAACCATCTCTGCCGTCGTTGCCTGACCCCATTCCACCTCAAATAAATCGGCGGCTACATTATTGGCAACAGCCATTTCATGCCAGCGGTTGCCAAAGGCGCCAACTGAAAATACGACTGCTTTTTTCAATGTGCAGGAACGTACCGCTCCCTCCATCAGACCGCTGCCGGAACTGGTTGAAAGCAGTATTTCCTCCTGGGTGTAAAATACCTGCCTTAATTTATCGCTGATGCGGTGTTGCAATTCAGAAGCGTTTTTACTTCTGTGACCAATCATGGGCGTAGCCATTTGCGCAAGAACATCCGCACTTACTTCAACTGGGCCGGGAATAAACAATTTCTTATGCACTGTTCAATACCTCCATCATTTTTGATAAATCATCAAATTGTACTTGCTTCCTCATCATTTTATCAAAAGCAAGTAGTTTTTACTCCCCATTTCACAGAAATATCAAAATTATATTCTTTGCTGACAGATAGCAATCTTTTATCTGGCTGGTATTAAATGTCCCCCATTTACAAATAATTTACTATCTCATTTTTGGGGGTATTTGCTTGCTGGTGCAGTTAATCAGATTTGCAATAACCGGCTTTATTAATACCGTTGTGGATTTTGGAGTTTTCAATCTGCTGCTTGCAATCAGCGCAGCACAAAGTCCGGCTTCGATTGCCTTGATAAACAGCCTGGCAGTTAGTATGTCGATCACTACCAGCTATTTTTTCAACAAGCACTGGACATTTCCGCCGACCAATCGGAACGGACAATTAATGAGTTTTATAATCGTTTCCCTGATAGGTGTTGTCATCAACAGCGGCACCATTGCATTGCTGGCAGGTTTAAATCGTGATACTCATGTCTCTGCGCTGGTTTTTCTTAACGCGGCAAAAATTCTGGCCGCTTTTATCTCCAGTGCCTGGAACTTCCTCGCCTATCGTCACTGGGTTTTCCGGGCCGAAGAAGCCACCCCTGCATTTCCAAATCTCCCTCCAATCAACGGATTAATCAGCATCATCATCCCTGCTTACAACGAAGAGAATCGTTTGCCGTCACGACTGCAGCAGTTGGCTGAATTTTTTGACCGTCTGCCGGTAGAGATAATTGTGGTCAATGATGGTAGCCGGGATCATTCAAAAAAATTGATCCATGAATTTGCCCGTCAATACCCTTTTATAAAATATGCGGAACACAAAAAAAATCTGGGCAAAGGAGCAGCCGTAAAAACAGGTATGTATAAAGCCAGCGGTCAATATTTGATCTTTACCGAC
>JAGFXV010000420.1 GCA_017861475.1 Bacillota bacterium
TAGTTTTTCAGCCAGCGGGGTCAGACTTATCAAATAAACGGCTGCGCAGCTGAGCAATGTTACCAATAAATAGATGGCAATCATGCCCCGGGTGCGATTCCACAGGTCTGCCCGGCCGATCAGGGCGGCAAAGGTTATCAGGCAGGTGAGAACCAGGGGATGAAGCAGATAAATCAGGAAAGACTGCCGGGCGATCCAGTTGACAGCGGTGCGAAAATGTCCCTTGTAATGGAGGGCCAGGGCATAGAAAAAATAAAAGCTGCACAGGGTATATAGCATGACTGACGGACGACTGGAAGAACCATAGGTATTATGTATATAGCCATCGAATGTTACCAGTGCCAGGCTGATGATCCAGAGCAGCGCCAGCAACAAGCGGCGATTTCTGATCAGCCTGACCCAGTTTTGGTAATAGCGGGCGGCATACATGCCAAAAACAAAGAAAAAGATCCATACCGGAAAGAATACCAGTACAAGATTATTCAATTGCTGAGGAAAGTTGATCTGTCCCCTGGAATACAGGTTGAGCATGATCTCACATCCCAAGGTAAAGGCCAGGGAAGTCAGCAGGCAAATGCGTGGAGCATGCAACAGCCAGCGGTACAGCAGAGGGTAGAGTAGGTAGAGTTGGATAATGATAACGACAAAATAAAGATGATAGTATGCAGTGCCCCATAAGAGCTGAACCGGAAGCTGCAGCAGCGCGCCTATTAAATCGCGGCCTATTATTCCAGCCAAACAACAGTATAAAAGGCTCCACAGGAAATATGGCCACAAGACTTTGCCGAAGCGCCGTCGATAGAAATCCAGGGTTGAAAATGATAGGTTGTGCAGATCGGCATGGCACAATAAAAAACCGGACATGATCATAAAAAAAGGCACGGCAAAACGGGCAAACTGGTTGGCCAGACAGCCCCACATGGAGGTATAAACATAAGCAGCAGTGACATGGATGCCGATTACAGTCAAGGTTGCCAGAGCCCGCAGGAGGTCAAATTCCTGCAGGCGTTCATTATTTGCCATGAGAGTTTCCTCCAGGATAATTAGATGAAAGTGCTGTGGTATTTGTCCCAGATCTTTTCTGCCAGCCAGATACAAATGATGAGTGCCACACCCAGTACAAGCCCGGTGGCCAGGCCAGCCAAAGTACGGCTTGCGGAAATGCTAACCGCCGTGAAGACATGGCAAAAGGAATTGACCATGGAGATACTGCCGATCACTACACCAAACCCAAGCAAAAGCAGGATAAGGTCATTTTTATAACGATGATAAAGATATACCATGGCCAACAGTGCGGGATAACCGATCAGAAACTCCTTGAAGCGTGGTCGGGCCAGGAAAATATTTTCAAGTATCTCGCGCAGCCGGATCTCCAGACTGGAGACCTGAATCCCGGAATCATTACCGCTGCGGCCGATATATACATAGACAACCACCATGGCCAGCAAGAACAATCCCAGCATGAGATATGTGGGACTCTTTTTCAGCCAGTCGCGCAGCATCCCCAGCCATTTATCCCGGGGAATGGTTACACAAAAGTAATTGAGCGGAAACAATAGCAGCGGCAAAATAAAGGCTACTTTCACTCCGCTGAAGTAAGACAGATTCATAATATAACGGATATCCGCCAGAGAACTTACGATCGTAAACATACCCATGGCATTTATCACCAGAATGATAGCCAGGGAACCCAACAATTTTTTAATTAACCCGTGCTGAGGATAATATTTTAAATATATCAGCAACAGCAAACTGGAGAAGGACGGATATAAAACCGCTGCCGCCAACGCATATACTTTGGAAAAATCCATGCGTAACAGGACATTGACAGCCACACAGGCCAGCAGGCCAAAAATGGCGATGACGCGCATCCATTTGCGCTGCGGATGCCACAGATACAAAAGGTAAAGCAAGAAAGCAGCCAGCAGACTGAGAGAGACAGCCAGACGATGGCCGGCGGTAGTGGCAGCACTGTTAAGGCCGTACGGAACCGCTGTCTGGTCAACGATAAAACCTTTGGCAGCAATGACGGGCAGGAATCTGGCCACGGTGTCAATGGTTTCATTCAAGTTGACGGAAGCCATTTTCTTATCGTCGTTAAAAGGCACCACATATAAAATCCTTATTCCCCGGTCAATGACAGCTCTTATCCAGCGGTAATAGCGCTCATCCACCGAGGTAACAAAATCATCGTTGCCGGTTGAATAAACCCGGTTAATCGGGTATCTGGTGGCGGACATTACCGCATCCAGACCTTCCTGTTCAATAATGCCCAACTGCTTGGATGTTTCAATGACCCCAATGGTCAAATCGTATTTATCGATCAGCCGGGCCATTATATCCAGATGATCGGGACTGCCACCGCAAAACGATAGCAAAGCCCTTCGACTTAAGCTTTTCCAGAATCGATTCTTCGAACCCCAATTGGACATCGGATTCTTTTATATTTGTTGTTTTGGATTTTTCCAGTGGTTCCAGTTCTGCTTTGATAATAAAGTACTCAATTCCGCCGGACTGGAAATTAATGATTTGTCCGTCAGCAAAGCGGTTGCCCAGCCGCTCACGCAGAAAACTTGCCGTCTCGGGCTTATCGACTGCCACGACCAGATTGGCGGGGCTGATTTCATCCAGATCAGGGAGCTGATTGACAGCCGTCCAGACTTCAGGCTGCCAGGTACGGGCAGCATTAGTGAAATCAGCAAAGGTTGCTATATATGCATCTCCCCGGGCAGCCACCGCTCGCAGGGTCGTTTCCTTGACTGCTATCGTTTTGACCCCACTGTCTTTCAGATCCGCCAGAACTTGGTCAATCGATACACTGGAGGATTGCGCGCTTTTTTCGAAGAGCTGATAGTCGGCTACGGCAACCACCGTTTTATTCATACCCTCGTTACTAGTGCGCAGCATAAAACCGGATATGGACAGCAGCAGAGCTGCTATCAGTGTCAGCCATAAAAACGCATGCTCGCGGTTATTCATTATACTTAATCCTCCTTCATGATAAGTTTATTACGAAATCCTCCCAGCCAAGCCAGCAGCAGGTAAACGATGCCACTGGCTGCCAGAGGCAGCAGAAACGAAAGCCAAATCCCATTGGCAAATAGTTGTCTGCATACCAAAATGGTTGCCACCATTCCGGCTGCAGGCAGGCATAGATGCAGGAAAAAATTTGAGAAATCCCGGCCCAGAAAAGGGCCGATAGCCCTACGCACGGTGATCCCCATAATCAGGGCATAGATCAGCAGACAAAATGTGGTTGACAAAGCCAGTCCGGTTATACCCGCCTGCCGGAAAAACAACAGGTTAAGAACAAAATGCAGCAACAAGCAGGCAAGACTCGCATACATCGGCGTTTTAAAACGTTTCAAAGCGTAGAAGACACGGTTGAAAACTTCCTGACAGGCATACCCTACAACAGCAAAGCTATAACATAAAAAGGCAGTTGAGGTCAGATGGGTCGAGGTGGAAGTAAAGGCACCACGTTCATAAACCAGGGCGATGATGTCCTGGGAATAGGCTGTGACCAGAATAAGATAAGGCAACAGGATAAAAGCCAGCATTTTAAATCCGTAGCGCAGCATGGAACGCACCAGGCGGTAATCGCCATCCATACAGTATTGGGAGAGACGGGGGAAGATTACGGTGGATAAAGCAATGATGAATACTCCGGTTATGGTAATAAACAGATTGCTGCCAAAACCGAGGGCCGCCGCCGTACCTTCATCCAGATGAGTGCCAAAAGAACGGTCTATGATCAAACACAGCTGCAGCAGGGAATTGCCCATAAGGATAGGCAGAAGCTGTTTAAACATATTGACGGTATGTTCATTTTTCCAGTCAATTTTCCATGAAAAATGATATTTTTCCTTAAACAGCACCGGAACCTGGATCAAAAACTGCAGAAGCCAGCCGATCGTAGTGATAATACCAAGAAATATTAAATCCTGACCTTGGAGAATTAAAGCGGCGATGATCAGA
>JAGFXV010000087.1 GCA_017861475.1 Bacillota bacterium
CACAGTGACGTATCCCCGTTGATCGATTTTTATCTGGTGGAAATGGAGGATCTTCTCACTGACAAGATGAAAATGGTTTACGCCGCACTGCAACATTCCTATCTCAGCATCTATCATGTCAACTGGATCAGAAATAACACCGTGGCTGTCCGCGATATATTCTGTGATGAGGAACATATTATTGAACGTGACTTTGGTTCGGTCACCCAGTTTATCGAGCAGGGGTCATTGCTGTATGGTCGCATCATCAAAATTGAAAATGCCTCCACTGTGGTCGGTCGCCCGATCATCGTAAACGCCGAGCAAAAATCCTACCTCCTGGATGAAGTCAATGCAGTATATCTGTCGGAAAGCAGGCGCAACCGTAATGACATTCGTGAGTTTCTGCGCGAATGTGCGGAAGTGACCGCCGGCCTGGTTATGGACGTCGTCCAGGGAATCAAAAAGAACCGGGTCAAATCCAAAACCCTCCGTCTGGAAATCCGCGCCCGCAAAGCTTTGCTTTACAAGCTGAGCAACAGCAAACGGTTTGACATGCTGGAGCGGCACAACAACTGGCTGAAATTCACCTGGCAGGAAGGTCAGGGGGTATTTAAAAGGCTCTATATCGGGGAAGAGGCATTACTGGTCTCTGCTGATGAAAGTGCTGACATATTATTTGCCGTGCACGTACTGGAGGAAATGCTGGCCGGTGAAAAATCGCAGTTTATCTGGCAGGATGGGATCGTGGTCGACGATAGTGTGCTGGAAGAAGAGATCCAGACGGAATTAATGGTGGACAAGAACCTGGAGGACTGGCTGAATCTGCCGCATCCGGAGCTGGCTGACCTGACTCCGCTGGAGGCCATGAAGGATATTAAAGGGCGGGTCTTGCTGGAAAATCTGCTCACCGATATGGAAATGCTGGAACTGATCGCCCGCAGCCGTGGGGAGTATAATTACCCGACCGCTGTGATCAGAAGAACGCTGGGTCTGGATAAAAATGCGGTCAGCCGGGAAATGACCAACCCCCAGGCCATTGCCATCAAGGTGGAAAAGATCCGTAACCGCCAGCTGTTGAGCTCTTATGTAACCGCTTACAACTGGCTGAGCACGGAGTATGCCCAGGTTGCCGCGGCGATTTTTGATCTTTATACCAGCGCTAAAATGGATCTGCGAAGATTGGCCTGGCTTTTATATTTGTGGTGTGAATTCACCACGGTGCACCGGCCCCGGGTGTCACGCATCCAGAACTGGATCGCCGCTTTGGAATATACCTTGTCCAACTGTCTGGGCGAAGAAATCAGTTATACCAAGCTGGCCCGTGCGTTTGGCATTTCCACCGGCATGATCAGCCGCAGTGCCTACATCATTAACCGGCATTTTGAAAAATTCCCGCCCAATTTCAAAATAGAACTGGTTCATTATCCTTCGTGGGAAGAACTGGATCATTATGAAATGGTGCAGTCATATGAAGAGGTTTATCATCACCTCAGTATTTACGCATATACCATAGGCAACAAAGATCCCAAACTTAAAGAAGCGGTGCAAAGTGCGTATTATGAATCGGTCAACACCAAGGGGCGCTTCTGGGACGAACTGAACAAAAAAATATACAGTGATTTTTTCGAGAATCACTATCTGCTCGATCGCATTGATGATAATGGCTCCACCATCATGAATACCTTCTGGGACAATCAGGCCAACCGTTTCCCGCCTTATTTGCGAGAAGCCGCCTTCCGATATATGATGAGCTATGTCGGAGCCTACCGCATCAGTCCCATCGGCAAAAGCAGCCTGGTTTTCGAAGACCTGTTCAGCGGGGAGAAATTCGAAGTTTACGGTCGCTTCGGAGACAATGTGCATGAAAACATTGTACCCGGAATGATCGGCATCTGCCGTTTGCTGCCCCTGGAAAAACTGCTCTGGGTAAGCGACCCTATGTTTATCGTGCTGCAGGATATGCAAAGCATATTTGAACACAATTTTAATATGATGACCGAAGAACTGGCTGGTTATGATGCCAGTGATACATTATATCTGAAGAAACGCGGCGAATATCTGGTCAAGGCGTATATCCGCTCCGTCGATGAGTTTGAAAAGGAAGCCCTGAATCTGGTCAATCAGCCCCTGCAATCGGAATGGCAGTACGCTTATGTTACCTGTAATGAAAAAACTCATGATCTGATTGCCAGCAACAAACAATTCCGGCTGCTTTACAAAGACGGCAGTCGCAGCAGCTTCATGTGGGATCGTTTTTGCGCCCAGGGAAATTACCAGTGGGGCTATGTATTGGTCAAAGACAGTATGATTATTATTTCTGCTCCGCCGGGCAAGGATATGAACAAGTTTACCAGGGACATCCGACGGGCGTTCAAATGCGCTGATCTGGTGCTGGCCTTTCGCCCCGCCGAACTCAGTCTGAAAATGCTGAAAGAAATGGAAAACTACATGGTAGCTGATTTGGCCAACTATTTCGATCAAAATCCCGCCCAGTCCCTGATCTTGTTGCGCCAGGATACCTTCCACAATGAGGAGAAAGAATGGCAGCAGGGGATCTTCCTGTTGAAACTGGGATCACTGCTGATGGATTATCTGGAAAGAAAAAAGAAGAAAAAAGAATGATCCAATATAATATGAAAGTTTATGATTAGGCATTGAACTTACGGGCAATAATCTGGAGAGGGAATAAGCAAATTTTTTAAAGTCAGCGCCTGACTTTATCAAAAAATAAATTTATCTATTGAAAACCTTGACTTGCAGTGGAGTTATTGCTTATCCTTATCTAGTAGTCAGTTACATCTAAAAGCTTCATTCTCGTCGGCCAAATTTTCGTAGGGCTGTGTTGTCGTCAATCGCAATACGTCCAGTATTGCTCAATCCTCCGCCTTGCCCTACAAAAATTTTTCTCGGCGAATAAAATAAACTTTTAGATGTAACAGACTACTAGTAGAAATGTTTGAGATGCGGAAGTGGCTCAGTGGTAGAGCATCGCCTTGCCAAGGCGAGGGTCGCGAGTTCGAATCTCGTCTTCCGCTCCATAAGAAGCTAATTCCTCGGCTTTGGCCGGGGTGTTGTGTTTTTGGCCAAAATAGAGTACATTTCTTTAGGAAGCGTTTACTTTGTTTAATACTGCCCAATGAAAAAAATTCGGCAATATCTAAACAGAGCAAAAAATTCAATTTTAATTAGGAGGAGCATAAATGAGTGCCAGGTTAGAGAAGATAGAAAAAAGTGAGGCCCACCTGAATATTGAAGTGGATGCACAGACTTTCGAAGAGGGTTTGCAGAAGGCCTACAAAAAAGTGGTCAAGCAAGTAGCGATTCCAGGTTTCCGTAAAGGCAGAGTACCCCGGGAACTGCTGGAAGCACATTTTGGACGTGAAATCCTTTTTGAAGATGCAGTCGAAATGGTTGTTCCAGGTGCTTTCGAAGAGGCTTTAAAGGAATTAAACATAGATCCGATTGCTCAGCCTGAGTTTGAAATTGAAGAAATAAAAGAAGACAATATATTGAAATTCAGGGCCATAGTGCCTGTAAAACCTGAATTTGAATTAGGCCAGATCGAAGGTCTGGAAGTAAGCATACCGATCCTTGAAATGGATGAATCAGACGTTGACAGACGTATGGAAGATATGGCAGCCCACTATGCGCAGCTGGTGGAAAAGACGGATGAACCTGCGGAGATGGGTGACACAGCAACCATCGATTTCGAAGGATACATCGATGATGTAGCATTTGAGGGCGGAGCCGGTGAAGATTATCCGCTGGAATTGGGTTCCCATTCATTTATCCCCGGTTTTGAAGAACAGGTTGTTGGTCTGAAAGTTGGCGATACGGCTGATGTATTGGTCAAATTCCCGGATGGCTATCATGCGGAAGAACTAGCCGGAAAGAATGCGGTTTTCAAAGTAACCGTACATAAAATCGAGACCAAACAGGCCCGTGAACTGAACGATGAGTTTGCGCAGGAAGTAAGCAATTTTGATAACATTGCTGAACTGAGAGATGACGTAAGAAAAAATTTGGAAACCTCCATGGAAAATCATAAAAAGAGTTTGATTCGTGATGCCGTCCTGCAAAAAATCCTGGAAAGCAACCAGTTTGATGTGCCCGGTGCCATCGTTAAAATGCAATTGCAGACCATGCTCAACCAGTTTGCCGAGCAGCTGAAAATGCAGGGGTTATCCATCGAACAATATTTCCAGCTGACCGGGAGAAATGTAGACAGATTCAATGAGGAAATGTGGCCCGAAGGGGAAAAGAATGCCCGTACCAATTTCGTGCTGGAAAAAATCGTTGAAGAAAAAGGGATTGAACTAAGTGATGAAGAATTAGACAATCAGATCGTTGAAATTGCCACTTCCATGGGAATGGAGCCTGATCAGGCCAAACAAAACCTGGCCGGAGTCATGGAAGACTTTACGTACCGGCTGAAAATTCAAAAAGCCATTGATTATCTGGTTGACAATGCTGTGGTTACAGAGACTGCAGAAGAAGATGAAGCAGAAACTGTAATTAATGAAGAACCCGAAGCGTAAAAAAGAATACTATAGGTAATAAGTTATGAATAAGTAAGTAGAGGAGGGAGTTCCAATGTCATATCTGGTGCCAATGGTAGTAGAACAGACCAATCGTGGGGAGAGATCCTACGATATATATTCACGCTTGTTAAAAGATCGTATCGTTTTTCTGGGCAGTGTGGTAGATGATACGGTTGCCAATTTAATAATTGCCCAGTTGCTTTTTCTGGAAGCCGAGAACCCTGACAAAGATATCAATCTATACATTAACAGTCCCGGAGGTTCAATTACTGCGGGGATGGCCATCTTTGATACCATGCAGGTGATCCGGCCCAATGTGTCCACGATCTGTGTCGGTATGGCTGCCAGTATGGGAGCTTTCCTGCTTGCTGCCGGTGAAAAAGGTAAACGTTTTGCATTACCAAATTCTGAAATTATGATCCACCAGCCTTCCGGAGGATCGGAAGGGCAGGCCACAGACATTGAGATTCGCACTCGTCGTATTTTAAGTATGAAAGAAAACCTGAACCGTATCCTGGCTGAAAGGACCGGACAGGATTATGAAAAAATACGTCAGGATACAGAGAGAGATTACTTTATGACTGCGGCTGAAGCCAAAGAATATGGTCTTATTGATGGGATACTAACCGGTCCCAAGAATAGTTAACAACAGTCCGCCGAGAAGAGAGGTGACAGAATGCCTAAATATGGTGAAGATAAAGGTCAATTAAAATGTTCGTTTTGCGGCAAGACCCAGGAGCAAGTCAAAAAGCTAGTAGCCGGACCAGGTGTATATATTTGTGATGAATGCATTGAACTTTGTAATGAAATCATCGAAGAAGAACTGTCCGATGATATTGGTTTTGAATTGGGGGAAATACCCAAACCGCAAGAGATAAAAGAAATAATGGATGATTATGTGATCGGTCAGGAGATTGCCAAGAAATCCCTGGCAGTTGCGGTGTACAATCATTACAAGCGCATCAATCTGGGCATGAAACTGGATGATGTAGAACTGCAGAAAAGCAATATCATGATGCTTGGACCGACCGGCAGCGGTAAAACTTTGCTGGCCCAAACCTTGGCTCGCATTTTGAACGTGCCTTTCGCCATAGCTGATGCGACCTCGCTGACGGAAGCGGGTTATGTGGGCGAAGATGTTGAGAACATACTGCTCAAATTGATCCAGGCGGCCGATTATGATATTGAAAAAGCTGAAAAAGGCATTGTCTATATCGATGAAATTGACAAAATCGCACGCAAGACAGACAATCCCAGCATTACCCGGGATGTTTCCGGGGAGGGGGTACAACAGGCCCTGCTGAAAATTCTGGAAGGTACGGTTGCCAGTGTTCCTCCTCAAGGTGGACGCAAACATCCCCACCAGGAATTTATCCAGATTGATACCAGCAATATCCTGTTTATCTGCGGAGGAGCTTTTGAAGGCATTGACAAGATCATCCAGAGCCGTGTAGGCGAAAAGGTGATGGGTTTTGGCGCTGATATCAAAAAACATGATGAAAAGAAAATCGGCGATATATTGAATCAGATTCTGCCCCAGGATCTGCTCCGTTACGGATTGATTCCGGAGTTTGTAGGGCGCGTTCCCATCATTGTGACCTTGGACGCACTGGATAAGAATTCTCTGGTCAAGATCCTTATCGAACCCAAGAATGCTTTGATCAAACAGTACAAAAAACTGTTCGAGCTGGACGGGGTGGATCTGGAATTCATGGAGGATTCCCTGCAGGCTATTGCCGAAGAAGCATTGCGCCGCAACACCGGTGCCCGTGGCTTGAGGGCCATTATTGAAGACGTCATGCTGGAGGTCATGTATGATGTGCCTTCCCGCCTGGATGTGACCAAGGTGTTGGTCACCAAGGACGTCATCGATAAGAAAGAAAAACCACTGTTAGTGACAGTGGATGCCAAAAGAAAAGTTAATTAGTTTAAAAGTAGATTTGGTTTTTATAAAAAGGCAGCGCGAGCTGCCTTTTTTAATGAAAATAATGCAAATATATAAAATCAGTAGAGCGAGCAAAAAAGGCGAAGAGCAAGGCTTGCAAAAAGCCTGTGATTGAGGCGTACCTTATGTACGCCGATT
>JAGFXV010000088.1 GCA_017861475.1 Bacillota bacterium
ATAATAGTATTTAAATACACCTCACTACTATTTGACTTTAAATAAATATTAGGATTTCCGTAATTTTTAAATATTTCTACCCAGCAATCGGCCGTATGTGTGCTGTAAAACACCAAAGGATATTTCAATACTTGTTTTAATGAAATACTTTTTTTGGCCGCCAGTGGCGAGGAACTGCTGACTAAGGCGAACAAGTCACTGACGAAAAGTTTTTCAAAGTACATCTCATTCGAGATCATATTGCACACATTATTTTTTTCCATAAGATTCTTAACCATTGAGATCAAGCCAAGATCGGCATTGCCGTCCCTAATAGCTTCCAGAACATTGAATATATCACTCTCTTTTACGATAGTGTTTACATTGGGATATCGCTTGCAAAATATATTCAATACATTCGGCAATATGGTATAAGCTATATCCGGAGTGGCAAATATGGATATACTCCCGGTTATTTCCGGAGCTTTTTTTTCTTTATAAACATCCAGATCCAATTTCAAATTGTCAACCATCTCCAGGACCTGCCGGGATGTTTGCAGCACTTTTGTTGGAACGCGTCAGCAAGGTCACACCCAGTTCCTGTTCCAGCTTCTTAATGGAATCGGTAATACTTGGCTGAGAAACGTAGATACGTTCAGCGGTGAGAGATATTGATTTGGTTTTAGCGACTTCAACAAAATAATAAAGTTGATCCAGACGCATTAAGTTTATCCCCCATTTATGTCTACAATATTATTTGGCAGTTAATTTTCGTTTAATTTATTTTAACATATATATGTTCTCCAGCGAATGTCAAGGGGACACTCGCGTCCCCTTGACACTCGCCTTGCAAGATGGCTCCCGCAGCGAATTGCGGGAGCCATCTTCAATTTTGGGCGGAGAATTGAATTTTAAACCGGCAGCGCTTTTGCACCCGCCGTCATATATGATATAGTAATATTTGTTTCTTACACACAGGGAGGATTTAAGGCATTGGCAGTATTACATGAAGAGATCAGTCGCGAAGTTAAAAAGAGGCGTACATTCGCCATCATTTCACATCCTGACGCAGGCAAAACGACCCTGACGGAAAAGCTGTTGCTTTTCGGCGGGGCGATCCGCATGGCCGGCGAGGTCAAAGGACGCAAAGCGCAAAAATTTGCCCGCTCGGACTGGATGGAAATCGAAAAGGAGCGTGGCATCTCCGTTACTACCAGTGCCATGCAGTTTGATTACGGCGGACATCGCATCAATATTTTGGATACGCCGGGCCATCAGGATTTCAGCGAGGATACCTACCGTACCCTGACGGCGGCTGACAGTGCGGTCATGCTGCTTGACTCAGCCAAGGGTGTGGAGACGCAGACCATTAAATTGTTTAAAGTCTGCAGCCAGCGCGGTATTCCGATTTTTACTTTTATCAATAAAATGGACCGTTACGGCAAAGAGCCACTGGCGCTGCTGGAGGAATTGGAACAGGTGCTGGGCATCCGCTCCTGTCCTATGAACTGGCCAATCGGCATGGGCGATGAATTCAGCGGCATCTATGACCGCAAGCATCATCGTATCGAACTATACCGGGGCGACAGCCAGCGGGTGTTTTTCTATCCCAAAGAGAGCGGTCTGGATGATCCGGCCATTCGGGAATTGCTCGGGGACGCGCTCTATGACAAACTCTGCGAAGACATTGATCTGCTGGATATAGCCGGGGATCCCTTTGACCTGGAAAAGGTAAAGCAAGGCCAACTGACGCCGGTCTATTTCGGCAGTGCCATAAATAAATTCGGAGTACAGACTTTCCTGGACGAGTTCATTACGCTGGCTCCCTCCCCCAGTCCGCATGACAGCAGCATCGGACCGATAGATACCGCGGCTGGTTTTTCCGGTTTTGTTTTTAAAATTCAGGCCAACATGAATCCGGCACACCGGGACCGAATCGCATTCCTGCGCGTCTGCTCGGGAAAATTCGAGCGAGGCATGGCCGTCAATCATGTTCGTACCGGCAAAAAGATCAAACTGGCCCAGCCTCAGCAATTTTTAGCCCAGGATCGAGACATTGTTGAAGTTGCCTGGCCGGGTGATATTATCGGTCTGCATGATCCTGGCATTTACCGTATCGGCGATACCCTGTGCGAGGAAGGTTCTTTTGAATTTCCGCCTTTGCCGCAGTTCGCGCCGGAGCATTTTGCCCGGGTTTCAAATTTGAATGCCATGAAATATAAACAATTCCAGAAGGGCGTCAGTCAATTGGAGGAAGAAGGTACCGTACAGGTCTTCCATACGGCAGACCATGCCGAAGAAGTTATTCTGGGCGTGGTGGGCGAATTGCAGTTCGAAGTTTTCAAATACCGTCTCAAGGGCGAATATGGGGCAGATATTCGCATTCAACATCTCCCCTACCAGCTGGCGCGCTGGGTCAAATCGGAAGCCCCGTTTGATACCGGCAAACTCACCAATCTCAGCTGTCTGGGGGTATTTGACCGGGACGACCGGGCGGTCGTTCTCTGTGAGCATGAATATGCATTGAACTGGCTGGAGCGAACATACACTGATCTGGTGTTTTCAGTCGCCCCGTAAAATACAACCCAAGCAAGTTGGGGACGGTTCTTGCCTTGCGCGAAATATCCATAAACGCGCGCAAGGCAAGAAACGTCCCCAACTTGCTTCGTTATAGGATGTTGTCCAGTGTGACGGCTTCCTTGTCAGGAATGTGCTTCAGCATCAATTCCAATTCCGAAAGCTGCCCTTGGGCCAGTGGGGCATTGCGGGTATCCACATATTTTTTAACTTTGGCTAAAGAAAATTCGATATTGTCAATTTCCTGATGATCCAAAAATACTGGCCACCATCTGGCATTTTCATGCCAGCTCTTTTCAAGTTTTTGTGTCTCCTGCCGGGCTTGATCCCAACGCTGCCCGTTGATATCCGTTATAACCTGCTCGATCTGGCGGGTCATTTCATTGGTTGAATCATGCAGGGCGCTATTGTTCCAGGTTCCCAAACCGATTAACAGCGTTAACACGATCATCAAAGTGACGAACAATCTCATTTGATCCCTTCCTTATGCCGGGCTGATTCCCTGATCTGATAGAAAAATTTGCCTTCGGAATCAAGGCAGGCAAATAGTACCTGATGGTAGTCCTTTATGCCGTGCATGCCCAGTTCATTCTTCAGCCAATCGAGGCTGAGGTTCTTCAGTTTCAGGTTCTGTTCAATGATATAACCGTCAATTATAAGCGAAATCGGCAATCCTTCCTGAGGGGGCAGTATACTCATATCTTTAGGCTTCAAAGGTCTCTGATCAGATTTGAGGATCACGCTGAGCTGACCGCCGGTCTCCAAAATGGCATACTCTACGCTGCTGATGTCAGTGACGTCCTTTTCCCGCAGTTGCTCCAGCAGATCATTGATGTTGTAGCGCAGCCTGCGCAACTCACTTTCCATAATTCTGGCATTCTCAATCAAAATACTGGGTTTGCCGCAAATCACTCCGCGGGCCCGTTCACTTTTCATGGCAATGAAGGAGAGGGTCACCTCGCTGGTAAACAGGACGAAAATCGGAAGCAAACCGTTTAACAACGGCACACCGGTATTTTGCATGGGAATGGCAGCCAGCTCGGAAATCATAATAATGACCACCAGTTCGTAAGGCTGCAGCTGACCGATCTGTCTTTTCCCCATGATGCGCAGAAATATAACCGTGGCGGCAAATAAAATCAGGGTACGGATAATGACCAGTACCATTGTAAAACTCCATTTCTTGTATTGATTATTTTATTATCGTCACCGGGCAGGGATATTATGTATGATAAGCAACCGGAGGCTAAACTGAGCTGCACAGGAGGACAACCACAAGATGGCAGAATGGAAAAATTTCCAAGCATCGACAACTCCATTGACATTGGTTATAGTTTAAACTACGACCAAAAATTAATGCTCAGGGAGTTGAAGATAATGAATCAATTTGACAGTTTGCCGGCAGGGTGTTTGGACGGTGTGGTGATCGTTGATTTTACCTGGGTGCTGTCCGGACCGCTGGCAACCAGATTGTTGACGGATATGGGGGCTACGGTGATTAAAGTTGAGCCCTATCAGGTCGGAGCCAATGAAAGACATTTGCTTTTATCCAAAACCGTTGACGGGGTGGAACAGAGTTCGTATTCGATCAATCTAAACCGAGGTAAAAAGAGTATTTCCCTGGATCTGAAAAAACCTCAGGCCAGGGAGATCATCGCTGCATTAGCCAAAAAAGCCGATGTATTCATTGAAAACTACACCCCCGGGGCAATGGAACGTCTTGGGTTTGGATATGAATCTATAAAAGAATTCCGGGAAGACATTATCTACTGCTCGATTTCCTGTTTTGGCCACTGGGGTCCCTACAGCAACCGGCCCGGATACGATACGATTGCCCAGGCGGCTTCAGGGCTGAGCTCTCTTTATGCAGCACCGCAGGGTTCACCCATTTCTCCGGGGGACGTTCTGGCCGGTACCAATGCTGCCCTGGCCATTGTCGGAGCTCTTTTTGCCAGAAAAATGAATGGCCGCGGGCAGAATATTGACATTTCCATGATGGACAGTCTGTTGGCCGTCAATGAAAGTTACATCCCCTGGTATTCAATTTCCCAAACGGTCGGGGATAAAATTGATTTGACTCCCATCGGCCGTTATTATGACAGTTACGCTCCCTTCGGCACCTATCAAGGCAAGGACGGCCGGATCACGATCGCATGTTTGGAGGAACCGCGCTGGCCAGGATTGGTTAAAGCCATGGGCGAGGAATATGCTTGGCTTATGAACGACCCTCGAACGGTTGATGTCAACACTCGCTGCAATAATGCGCTATGGCTTAATATGCTCATTGATGAGTGGGTCATGTCCAAGGATACCGTACGTGATGCCGAGAGACTTCTCACCGAGAATGGAGTCGCCTGCCAGCGAGTCCTGACCATACCGGAAATTGTAGATACCGATCCCCATGTCAAAGCGCGGGAAATGTTCATCGAAGTGGAACAACCCTTTCTGGGGCCAATGAAGTTTTGCAACAGCCCGATCAAAATGTCGGAGACCCCGTCCTGTATCCGGGGGTGCGCGCCGTTGCTGGGTGAACATACTGATGATGTGCTTGCCAATATCCTGGGCTACAACCCGGAGCAAATCAAACATTTTTACGAGAACGGCGTAATTTACCATGAACCGGCGGTAGATCGGTTAACCACGGCTGAATAACCTTGTCTCTACATTTGACTGCGCCCGGAGCACAGCAAAAAAAGGGAGCGCATCCGTAAATCCGGCTGCGCTCCCCGGGGAAGAGGTATTCTAGTCTGCAAAATCAATGGTCGCTGTGTACCATTGGGTCCCGTCCAAAACCAAATAAATATATTTGCCGTCGGGATCACTGGTATCAAACTTCAGGTACTCGCTGTCGCTGATCAGCTCAGTTGCTGCTCCGGCGGGATCGATCTGATAAATCTTGTCAACTTCGGAAAGATTGAGCTCTGCAAATGTATACTTGTCATATAAAACCCCATCGTTCTCTACATCACCGATAAGATCAACATCAACCGCTTCAGGGGCTTCCCATTCAAGCTTGGCTTCATAGACTGCTCCGTCTTGGTCTTCCGCTGTCAGAACATAGTCGGCGGTTTCTCTTTGCACATTGAACCAGAGAGTATCATCCGTATCAGGAGTCAGAGTGACCGGGTCCTCATCATTTTTGGTCAGGCTGAGCTCAGCGATGTTGTCCGCATCCAGCGAAATCACTTCATCATCAGCAACCAGCTTGTATTCTTCATAGATTTTGTTATTATGGATGCCCACCTGTCCGGTCCGTTCCAATTCAGCAGCATTGATTTCCTTTACCACGGTCACTTCGCAACTGGTGGATATGGTGTCTTCTTCATCTTCAGTATTGGTGGCAGTAACCTTGATGGTAACAACGCCGGTTTGATCTGCGGCAGCAGTTACGACGCCATCCTCATCAACGGTAGCCAGATCTGTGTCACTGCTTGACCAGGCAAGTCCAGTGTAGGCATCATCACATTCAAGGGTCGCGCCCAGGTCAAGTGTCTTGCCTTGCTCGAGCGTTGCACTCTCCTGCATGCTGATCAGTTCATCGGTGGCTTCTTCATCCAGGATGCGCTGCAGGATGGTAGCCATTTCCGCCCGGGTAATGCAGCTGTTGGGATTAAACTTGCCATCTGGTGAGCCTTTCATTAAACCTTCCTTGTACAATGCCAGGATGTAACCGAGATCCTCTTTGGAAATCAGCAGATAATCTGAGTAGGGCATTTCCGTGGTATCCACCGGTTCAAGCTTCATGGCTTTGGCTACCCATACTGCGATCAAAGCACGGTCGGCCTGGACTGCAGAATGGAAGCGGTTAACGTTGATGATCCCATGTTTGGCTGCTTTTCTGTAGGATTTTTGTACCCAGGCCGGGACATCTTCATCAGCCTCAGTATCTTCATCCTCATTCAAGACTTCATCTGTATCTTCTTCATCGTCACCAGCCAAACGCATTAGAAGTTCAACACATTCGGCCTGAGTCACGGACTGATCAGGCTGGAACGTACCATCGGGATAGCCGTTGAATAATCCCATTTCAGTCAGCAGATCGATGGATCCTTTCGCCCAATGATTTTCCGCATCTTTGAATTTGGAGGCTTTTTTAACTTTCTTTTCGTTTTCATTCTGAACGGTTGTTTCACTCTGGACTTTCTTTTCTTTTTGGACCCGATATTTTTCTTTCAATTCCTTGTTAACTTTATTCTTTTCCATATAATTGGCGGGATTCGCCACTGCCATACTGCTGAAAGCAAATAAAAGCAAAAGCGACAGTAATACAGATAATGTTTTCTTCATAATCATTCCTCCTTTTCTATAATATGCGCAGGCTCATTTTCGAAAATGGGGTCGGAAGTAAATAGAATAGAAAACGAGCAGCTCAAAAATACTAATAATGATTTTATCCAATCAATCTATAAAAGGAGGTAAATATTATGGAAGAAAAAAACAGCGGCAAGGACATCAAACTCATAAATAACGTGATTAAATCCAATGGAGCGAACAAGTGCCCTAAAAAAGATGAGGATAATAATTGCCTGGTTCCGGGAG